>NZ_JBUZPJ010000017.1:0-115373 GCF_055406205.1 Pseudomonas sp. E315
AACCGTACAACTCATTGATACTCAAGGAGTTTTCCGTTTCGACTGCGCCGGAAGTGGGGCGAATTATAGGCCGTTAGAATTTTGAGTCAAGGGTTAATTTTGACTTATATGACGGCATCGGATTTCTTCTTATATAGACGGGTAATTCCACGCTTCACCGCCGGCAATCGCATCAACATCAGACCACCCCCCATAACCGCATAGATAGCCCACTCCTTGAGATCAGCTCGCACAATCCACAGCATATGCAGCAAAGCCAACCCCAAAACCACGTATACCAAACGATGTAGCGTCTTCCAGCGCGCTCCTAAGCGTCTTTGGCTATATCGATTGGATGTCACCGCCAATGCCAATAGGCAAACAAATCCCAAGCTCCCCACAATAATGTACGGTCGCTTACGCAGCTCCACGCCCAACTGCGACCAATCAAGTCCCAACACAAAAACTAAATAAGCACACAGGTGCAACCCCACGTAAGCAAAACACCACAATCCAAGCTGACGACGCACAGCAATCCAGCCCGACCAACCTGTCAGCCTCTGCATTGGCGTCATGCTGAGCGTCAAAAGCAGCAAGATCAACGCACCCAACCCAAGTCGATCAACCAAAACCTTTCCTGGATCAGGCCCCAAAGTAAAACTCCACGCTTCATACAACCAATACAAAGGCCACATAGCAGCAGCGATGAAGACGATCAGGCGCCAAAAAGTAAATCGCATCAATAGTTCGCCTTCAAATCCAAGCCTCTATATAAAGAAGCGACCTCATCGGCATAACCATTGAACATTTGAGTATCACGAACATTAGGACTGAAGAGGCTACTCGGCAGTCGCCGCTCTCTCGCTTGAGTCCAACGAGGATGATCTACCTGCGGATTCACATTCGCATAAAACCCATACTCATCCGCCGCAATGCTTTGCCAAGTGGTTTTAGGCTGATGCTCCACCAAACTGATACGCACAATAGATTTCACGCTTTTGAAGCCATATTTCCACGGAACCACCAAACGCAGCGGCGCACCATTTTGATTGGGCAGTTCGCGCCCATACATCCCCACTGCAAGGATGGCCAATGGATTCATAGCCTCGTCCAAACGCAAGCCTTCCACGTAAGGCCATTCAATTAGCGCAAATCCTGAACGTTGCCCCGGCATGACTTTTGGGTCCTGCAACGTTTCAAAACGTATGTATTTGGCCTTGGAGGTTGGCTCAACCTGCTTAAGAAGCGCCGACAATGGGAATCCGATCCACGGGATCACCATTGACCACGCCTCCACACAGCGCAATCGATAAATCCGCTCCTCCAACTGATAGGGCTTCATGAAGTCCTCAAGTGCGCACCTCCCCGGCTTGGCCACCTCACCATCGACCACCACAGTCCAAGGCTCGGTCTTCAGCGCGCCCGCATTTTGAGCGGGGTCCCCTTTATCGACGCCAAATTCATAGAAGTTGTTGTAGTGCGTTGCATCCTTGAAAGGCGTAATGGCCTCCCCTTGGACGGTAATCGCCTGCCATTGGGTCTGCGGGAGTTTTTCAAGAAACCAACCTGGCGCCTTGCCCGGCTCAACATCCGCATAACGCACAACCTCATCTGCACTCGCCCATCGAGGAATAGCGCCCACAGCTAATCCCGTAAGCGAACTGCTCAACAATGTACGACGAGATAAATAGAAGGATTCAGGCGTGACTTCCGACTCTGTACAGTCAGACGCCCTAGGAAGCTTGATAAGCATGGCAACTCCGTAGCATTGGAGGACTGATGCTCCAATAGACTACGGAGTTTAGGGAAAATTACATTACTCGCCGCTTTTGTGACGACGCAAATGCAATAAATACTGAACCGGGCCCGACGCTGCATACGCAAGGAAAACCAGCAACAAAATGCGCGGAGGGTCACTGAACACAACAGCAAACACCAGCACAACAGCCAAAATCGCTACGAACGGGACGCGCCCCTTCAAATCCAACTCTTTGAAGCTGTTGTATTTGATATTGCTCACCATCAGCATGCCTGCCGCTGCCACAAGCAACGCAACCAGGAACGACATTTTCGACCCCTGAATCCCGTAGTCGCTGAACGCCCAAACGATACCTGCAACAACACCCGCAGCCGCAGGGCTGGCCAAGCCAATAAAGTAGCGTTTGTCGGCCGTGCCAACTTGCGTATTAAAACGCGCCAAACGCAGTGCTGCCCCCGCGACATAGATGAAGGCGACCATCCAGCCGACCTTACCCATATCACCCAACGCCCAACCAAAAGCCAACAGCGCAGGCGCAACACCAAAAGCAACCATGTCAGACAAAGAGTCGTACTCGGCACCAAAAGCGCTTTCGGTATTGGTCATACGTGCAACTCGGCCATCAAGGCCGTCCAGCACCATCGCCACAAAAATCGCGATGGCTGCAAAAGCAAAATACTTGCTGGCTCCTGCGGCATCTCCAGCACTCATGGCGCTTTGTGCGCTCATTGAGTTAATAATCGAGTAAAAACCGGCGAACAAATTCGCAGTTGTGAAAAGATTCGGCAGCAGATAGATACCACGATGCCGGACTTTACGGCCTTCGGCGTCATGCCCTTCTTCGACATGCTCATCGATAGGCAGGAGGCTATCGGCGTCAGAAGCCTGTTTTGGCTCTTCGGGACGTTCGCTCATGGACATTACCTTGCAACGATATGGAAAGTTTCAATAGAGGCTTGGGGCAAAAAATCACCCACAAACGATCCAGCTTTATACCAGATGCCGACGCTTAAACGAAAAAACGCGGCCTAGGCCGCGTTTTCTCTACACTCTATTAGCTTAGTTCTTTGCTTTGTCGACGATTTTGTTCGCGCCGATCCAAGGCATCATTGAGCGCAGTTGCTCGCCGATAACTTCGATACCGTGAGCCGCGTTGTTACGACGCTTTGCCGTCATCGATGGGTAGCCAGTAGCCCCCTCGCTGATGAACATCTTCGCGTACTCACCATCTTGAATACGCTTCAGAGCGTTACGCATTGCTTGACGGGACTCAGCGTTGATCACTTCTGGCCCAGTAACGTACTCACCGTACTCAGCGTTGTTGGAGATCGAGTAGTTCATGTTGGCGATACCGCCTTCGTACATGAGGTCAACGATCAACTTCAGCTCATGCAAGCACTCGAAGTAAGCCATTTCTGGCGCGTAGCCTGCTTCAACCAGCGTCTCAAAACCGGCCTTAACCAGTTCAACAGTACCGCCACACAGAACAGCCTGCTCACCGAACAAGTCAGTTTCAGTCTCGTCTTTAAACGTCGTCTCGATGATGCCGGTACGACCGCCACCCACGCCAGCCGCATACGACAGCGCTACATTTTTAGCGTTGCCCGAAGCGTCCTGATAGATTGCGATCAGATCAGGGATGCCGCCGCCTTTCACGAACTCGGAGCGAACAGTGTGACCCGGTGCTTTTGGCGCGATCATGATCACGTCAAGATCAGCGCGCGGCACAACCTGGTTGTAGTGAATTGCGAAACCGTGGGAGAACGCCAAAGTAGCGCCCTTCTTGATGTTTGGCTCAATTTCGTTTTTGTACAGCGAAGACTGGAATTCGTCCGGGGTCAGAATCATGACCAGATCAGCAGCTGCAACAGCGCTGGCAACGTCAGTCACTTTCAAACCATGAGCTTCAGCCTTGCCAACAGTGGCCGAACCTTTACGCAGACCTACAGTAACGTCTACACCGGAGTCTTTCAGGTTGCACGCTTGAGCGTGGCCTTGAGAGCCGTAACCAATGATGGCTACTTTTTTGCCCTGGATGATCGAAAGGTCGCAGTCTTTGTCGTAATAAACTTTCATGATTTTCCCTTATATCCAGGCCATTCAGGCCATTAGCACTTATTAGTTTTAGATGCTGAGTACTTTGTCGCCACGGGCAATCCCGGTGACGCCACTGCGAACTGTTTCCAGGATCGAAGCGGTACCAATCGACTGAATGAAGCTGTCGAGTTTGTCACTGGTGCCGGTCAATTGCACGGTGTAAACACTGGCGCTGACATCAACTATCTGCCCACGGAAAATATCCGTAGTGCGTTTGATTTCCGCGCGCTGAGCACCTGTTGCCTTGACCTTGACCAACATCAGTTCACGCTCAATGTGAGCACTCTCCGACAAGTCCACCAGCTTGACCACTTCGATCAGCTTGTTCAGGTTTTTGGTGATCTGTTCGATGATCTCATCGTGCCCTACAGTGGTCAGCGTCAGACGCGACAAAGTCGGGTCTTCAGTAGGCGCCACTGTCAGGCTTTCGATGTTGTAGTTACGTTGCGAAAAAAGCCCGACAACACGAGACAAAGCACCGGGTTCGTTTTCAAGAAGCAAAGAAATAATGTGCCGCATGATTAAGTACGCTCCGTCTTGCTCAGCCACATGTCGCGCATGGAGCCATCTTTGATCTGCATCGGGTAAACGTGCTCACTGGTATCGACCTGAATATCCAGGAACACCAGACGATCTTTCATGGCAAAGGCTTCTTCCATTTTCGGCTTCAGATCTTTCAGATCGGTGATCCGAATCCCCACATGCCCATAGGCCTCAGCCAGCTTGACGAAGTCAGGTAGCGATTCCATATAAGAGTGCGAGTGACGACTGCCGTAGTTCATGTCCTGCCACTGACGCACCATACCCAGAACACCGTTGTTCAAGCTGATGATTTTTACTGGCAAGTCATACTGCAAACACGTCGACAATTCCTGAATGTTCATCTGAATACTGCCCTCGCCTGTCACACAGGCAACGTCAGCCTCAGGGAAATTCAGCTTCACACCCATAGCCGCCGGGAAACCGAAGCCCATCGTGCCCAAACCACCCGAGTTGATCCAGCGATTAGGCTTGTTGAACCGGTAGTACTGAGCAGCAAACATCTGGTGCTGACCTACGTCGGACGTTACATAAGCATCGCCCTTGGTCACCTCACAAAGCATTTCGATCACAGCTTGTGGCTTGATCTTGCTGCCGTCGCCCTTGTCATAAGGGAACAGACCGCGGTCACCACGCCATTCGTCGATTTGCTTCCACCAACTGGCAACCGCCTCAGCATTTGGCTTCTCGCCAATGTCTTTGAGGATGGCGACCATTTCGGTCATCACGCTCTCCACAGGACCGACAATCGGCACATCAGCCTTAATGGTTTTGGAGATAGATGCCGGATCGATATCCACATGGATGATCTTGGCATTTGGGCAGAACTTGGAGGGACCATTGATTACACGGTCATCAAAACGAGCGCCCACCGCCAGAATGACGTCCGCGTTATGCATGGTCATGTTGGCCGTGAAGCTGCCGTGCATACCGAGCATGCCGATGAACTGACGATCCGTGCCAGGGTATGCCCCCAAGCCCATCAACGTATTGGTCACTGGGATGTTGAGCATTTTCGCCAACTCGGTCAGCGGTGCTGCACCGCCACCCAAGATAACGCCGCCGCCTGCGTAAAGAACCGGACGTTTGGCCGCCAGAAGCATTTCTGCTGCTTTGCGGATTTGGCCCGAGTGACCGCGCACAGCCGGGCTGTACGAACGCAGCTTGGCTTTTTTCGGGAAAACGTATTCGAACTTTTCAGCCGGGTTGGTCATGTCTTTGGGGATATCGACCACAACTGGGCCTGGACGACCTGACTGCGCGAGGTAGAACGCCTTTTTCATGACTTCCGGGATTTCCGAAGCATGCTTGATCATAAAGCTGTGCTTCACGATCGGCCGGGAGATACCGATCATGTCGGTTTCCTGGAATGCATCGGTTCCGACCATAGTGCTCGCCACTTGACCGGAAATGATCACCATTGGAATGGAGTCCATGTAGGCCGTCGCGATACCGGTGATGGCGTTGGTAGCCCCCGGCCCAGAAGTCACCAGCACTACACCGGCTTTACCGGTAGCACGGGCATAGCCGTCAGCCATATGGGTAGCAGCTTGTTCGTGACGAACCAGAATGTGGGTAACTTCCGGCTCTTTGAACAATGCATCGTAAACATGCAGAAGAGCACCACCAGGGTACCCGTAGATATGTTTGACACCTTCGTCGCGCAAAAAGCGGACAAGCATCTCACCGCCAGATAAAAGCTCCACGTTGTTCACCTCTAAAACGCCAGAATACCGTCCACTAAAAGGCGAACGGGTCTTAATAGGTTTACTTTTTCAGCAGAGCATGAGCGACGGTAGTCGCCGACTACGTCAGCACTGACTGAGCAAGTATTGGGAACTCCCCAAGTATTGCGGGGGTTTCCCACCCAGCGCGAGGTAACGCGTTGCGGGTGTAGCAGGTCGGCGCGGGTGTGCGCCTCATGATCTGCTGAGAGGGTCTGCTTCTGGCAATCCCTCTACAGCGGACTTTCGATTCTTCTCATTCACCCCATCCAAGTCAAGTCATGAATTCAATTAATTCGCATAATTTGACAAGAACGCACAAAAAAACGCGTCTAACGGCAAAAAACGACAAGAAAAATAAAGGCTGCCAGCTAAAACTGGCAGCGACAGTCTCACCCCGAAGGGCTAATTAACAGGTCAAATGCTTCAAAATGTTTAAGCAATGGCTTCCAGTTTCCGCGACGCTGGCCAAAAACATGTTCCGCCATATGCCGAATCCCCGAAACATTGGGCAGGGTCTGCCCTTCCTCAATGATGCGCTTCATTTTTGGCAAGAAAATCCACTGCACCCACTGCTCGAAGTCCAGCCTGTCCACACTGAATGGCTCCGGGCTGGACAAGTCTTGCTCGCTGGGGATCGCGTCACTCCACAACCCCTGCGTGCGCATCTCTTGCTCAATCAGCAACAAATACTCGGCAATTTCGGAAATTCGCGAATCCATGGCCATCAGAGGCTCACCTTGGCTTTTTGACGGGCCAATGCAGCGCCAGCCGCATCACCTTGCTTATCACGGGCTTGAGCGATCAGGCCCCACAAGCTGGCCTGCAAATCAGGACGGCCATTGGCAAAGCTCAGGCCACGACGAGCAAACTGCTCGGCTTGAGCGGCATCACCTTGAGCCATGCGCACCTGCGCCAAACGATAAAGCACTTGCGGCTCACGAGGGGCCACACGTTGCGCACGCTCAAGACTTGAGGATGCGCCGTTTAAGTCGCCACTGGCTTGCTGTTGTTGAGCAGTAGTCAGCAATGCCAATACCGGACCATCAAGCTGCTCATCCGCAGCCAGCCCGCCACCGTTGGACGGAATGCCGCTGGGCGTAATCGGCGCTGGGGCGCTGTAGGTGGTGTTCGGCGTGTAACTGCCTGTACTGATTGGCGCTGCTGCCGGGCCGGGAGTAATCGGCCCTGGCGTGAACGGCTCACTGCTGATGGGCGTTGAAACGGCCGCCCCGCCACCCGGAATCATCACGACAACGCCCGAGTCTTGAGGAATGGCCTGCGCCTGCGTTGTACGCGGCGCAGTGGCCTGTGGATAACTACCGGCTGTACGTTGAGCCGAAATACGTTCGTTATTCGACACCGGCACACCAGAGTCGACCACAGGGATCGAACCCTGCGGCACGCTGGCACAACCATTGAGCAAAGCCAGGGCTGAAACAGCCGGAATCCACCACTTATTCACGTCAAACCCTCATTGCTTAATTCAACCAGCCCTTGACCCAATCCATCACGGCATCACCTGTAGCGGGCTCTTGCCCAGCACAACTGGCCCCGGCGGGTGGCTCACTGCCGCGAATATACGGCATCTGCACTGCGCCCGGGCAGTTGGCATCAGAGCCTTGCCCTGTATGCGGATCAATCCAGGCTTGAACGATGTTATCGGGCTGCGGCATGTCCAATGGCAACGGATCAGCTTTACTCATAAAGCTGGTCCAAACCTGTAGGGCACCGGTCGCACCAGTGAAGGGCGTTTTACCGTTGTCATCTCGCCCCAGCCAAACCACTGCCAGCAAATCCTGACTGAAACCCGCAAACCAACTGTCGCGCGAATCGTTGCTGGTACCGGTTTTACCCGCAAGCGCCAAATTTTTAGGCAAGACGTTGTACACCGAACGCCCTGTACCTTCGCGCATCACGTGCTGCATCGCGTTCTGGATCAAATAGATTGAGGCCGGATCAAAGCGTTGCTGGATCTGGAACGGGTAGCGTTTAAGGGGCTCTCCCTCAGCAGTCAGTACACTGCGAATCCCGCGCATTGGGGTATTGAAGCCCCCGTTGGCCAACGTCTGATACATGGCCGCAACTTCCATCGGGCTCAACGCGCCCGCCCCCAGCAACATCGACGGAAACGCCGGAAAATCACGTTCAACACCAAGCCGCGCAAGGGTTTTGAGCACGTTAGGCACACCCACTTCCTGCCCCAGCCTCACCGTCCCCAAGTTGTAGGAGTTCATCATCGACTGATAGAGGAAGACCGTACCGTGCGAGCGGCGATCATAGTTCTGAGGTTTCCAGACCTGGCCATCCGCACCTTTGATCGACAAAGGCTCATCCGACAACCAACTGGTCAGCGTGTACTGACTCGGCCGCTCAAGTGCCGTCAGATAAACCGCAGGTTTGATCAACGAGCCAATCGGACGTACAGCGTCCAACGCGCGGTTAAAGCCTGCATAGCCCGGCATACGGCTGCCAATCAGTGCCTGAACTTCACCCGTTTCGGGGTTGGTCACCACCATTGCAGCTTCAACTTCATCCGCCCCCTTACGCCCTGCAAGGCGTTTGAAGGTCTCACCTACAGCTGCTTCTGACTTCATTTGCAGAATAGGGTCAAAGCTGGTGAAAATCCGCAGCCCTTCTTCGGTCAAATCTTCGTCGCGATAATCTTCACGCAGTTGTCGCTTGACCAAATCCAGAAAACCCGGGAACGAACTGTCTGCCAAGCTACCGCGCTTGGTCACACCCAACGGCATCTTCTTGGCGGCGGCAACTTGTTCAGCCGTGGCAACACCTTGCTGCTCCAGCAAATCGAGCACCAGATTACGACGCTCTAACGCACGTTCCGGATAACGACGCGGGTTGTAGGCAGACGGCCCTTTGACCATGCCCACCAACAACGCTACTTGGTGCAGCTTTAGCTCTGAAAGCGGCTGACTAAAGAAGAACTGACTGGCCAGACCAAAACCATGCACCGCGCGCTGGCCATCCTGACCAACAAACACCTCATTGAGGTAAGCCTCAAGGATCTCGCGTTTGTCGTAATGCAATTCAAGCAGTAACGCCATCATCGCTTCAGTCAGCTTGCGCGAAAGGCTGCGCTCATTGGTCAGATAGAAGTTTTTGACCAACTGTTGAGTTAGCGTACTGCCGCCCTGACGCATCTGCCCGGACGAGGAGTTAACCCAGATAGCACGGGCGATCGACTTCGGTGAAACACCCAAATGATGATAAAAATCGCGATCTTCAACCGCCACCAGCGTTTCCAACAGGAACGGCGGCACCTGATCAATATTGATCAAAATCCGATCTTCAAGGTTTTTCGGGTAAAGCCCGCCAATCAGCAATGGCTCAAGGCGTACCACTGGCAGTTTTGAACCATTGGTCGACGAAAGCTCGGCCACGTAATCGCCAGAGAAGCGAACGCGAACCGGCTGAGCCTTTTCTGCGCCTTCATAAAACTGGAAGCCGCGCGTATTAAGGTCAACCGTATTGCCATTGACGGCCGCCGCGCCAGGGCCATTGACCACGCTTTCGCGGCGATATCCCAGCGCATCAAGCTCTGTGAGGAAATCATTCTTGCCCAGCTTTTGGCCGACGAACAACTCCAGAGGCCGTGCATAAACCTTGGCCGGAATCGTCCAGCGCTTGCCAGAAAACTTCTCCTGAACGATGGCATCGAGGTAAACAGCAAAGCCTGCCAGCACAACCAGGCCCACCAGACTGAGCTTAAGCGCCCAGCCCAGCCAGGGGCGAAGGCCGCCAGAGGGACGTTTGGAACGGGAACGAGGGGATCGGGTACGAGTCATGGCGCCGGATTATACGCACTTTATTGATGTTCATCATGCGCAGCCCAGCGGTTTGCAGTACCGCTGTCAACCGCCATAATGGCGCATTGAATTTTCCAGACTTGAAGGATCAACCGTGAGCCAGAACCTGATTGCCGCGCTACAGAACCCGAACCTCTACCCTCATGAAGTCGAAGGGTTTCAGGTTATCGAAACGCACATTTCCTGGGTGATCCTCACAGGCCCATACGCCTACAAGATGAAGAAGCCTGTCAATTTCGGCTTTCTTGATTTCACTGAGCTCAGCGCTCGAGAGTTCTTCTGTCACGAAGAGTTGCGCCTCAACCAGCGCCTGACCGAGGGTTTGTACTTGGAAGTGCTGCCAATTACTGGCACCGCCGAACAGCCAGTATTGGGCGGCGAAGGGCCCGCCATTGAGTACCTGCTCAAAATGCGTCAATTCCCTCAGAGCCAATTACTCAGCACACTGCAGGCCAACGGCGAACTGAACGCGGCGCATATCGACGAAATGGCTCAGCAAATCGCCCGCTTCCATACGCATGCCCCCCATGTCCCGCTGGAGCATTACCAAGGCACGCCAGAGGCGGTCATGGAGCCAGTACGTCAAAACTTCGATCAAATTCGTCCGTTTCTGACAGACAAAGCAGACCTGTTGCAACTGGATGCCCTTCAAGCCTGGGCAGAGGCCAGCTTTACCCGCCTCAAGCCCCTCTTGGCACAACGTAAGGCTGAAGGGTTTATCCGCGAGTGCCACGGTGATATCCACCTGGGTAACGCGACCCTCATTGATGGCAAAGTCGTTATTTTTGACTGCATCGAATTCAACGAGCCTTTCCGCTTCACTGACATCTATGCTGACGCCGCGTTCCTGGCGATGGATTTGGAAGACCGTGGCCTCAAATGCTTGGCGCGACGTTTTATCAGTCAATACTTGGAATTGACGGGCGACTATCAAGGCCTTGAGCTGCTGAACTTCTACAAAGCCTACCGAGCACTGGTTCGCGCCAAAGTCAGCTTGTTCAGCATGCCCGCCGAAGCCAGTGCCGTTCAACGTGCCGCAACCCTGCGTCAATACCGCAACTACGCCAATCTGGCCGAAAGCTACAGCACCATCCCTTCTCGCTTTTTGACCGTTACCCACGGTGTATCTGCCGTAGGCAAAAGCTCAGTGGCCATGCGTTTGGTCGAAGCGCTAGGCGCCATTCGCCTGCGCTCAGACGTCGTGCGCAAGCAGATGTTTGGCGAGCAAGTGAATAACAACCCGGTTGATGGCGGCATCTATGTCCCTGAAGCCAGCGTTGCAACCTACAACAAGTTGCATGAACTGGCAGGTATTGTGCTGCGCGCAGGCTTCCCGGTTGTGATTGACGCCACCTACCTTAAACGCGAGCAACGCGATGCGGCTGCCAAAGTGGCAGAAGCAACAGGTGTGCCGTGCTTGATTCTTGATTGCACCGCCCCCGACGCTGTGATCGAAGGCTGGCTGGCTCATCGCAAAACTTTGGGCACCGACCCGTCTGACGCAACAATGGAAGTGGTCAAGTTGCAGCAGTCCAGTCGTGAAGCGTTGGGCGAAGATGAAATCCTGCGCACCAAGCGGGTTGAAACTCACAACAGCGCCAGCCTCGACAGCCTGATCGCTGACATTCGCCAGCGCTTACCAGGCCTGTAAACGTATGCGTGCGCCGTGAAATCTCAAAGGTTTCACGGCGCCGCAATAGTGGCACTATAATGGCGTCATAATTCCAACAGGAGACGCATCATGAGTCGCCCAACACTGCTTGATTCAGCGCTCTACGCTTTGCTGCATAAAGACGACATCCAAGGCTTTAACCAGCAGCGCCCCCAAGGCTCTATCGACATGCGTGGCGGTGATTTTCGCGGGCTGGATTTGCGAGAGCTGAACGCCGACGGCATTGATTTTACCGACGCTTACTTTCGTTCAGCCGACTTGCGTGGTCTGGATTTACGCACCGCCAGTATTGAAGGTGCCAGCTTGGCGCACGCACAAATTTCGGGAGCTTACTTCCCAGTTGAACTGACCGCAGACGAGATTTTGATGTCCGTTAACTTCGGCACCCGCCTGCGCTACCGCACAAAATAGTACAAATGCGACATCTGGTCCGACGCTATCGCGTCGCAGTGGACCAGCCCCTCTCATCGTCATGATCGCTCTAGCATCGTGCGCTCCCGCGCTCGTAAGTTTTCTCTTACGACCAAAAAAGACTATTCAGCATGCCTCCTTGCTTCAAAACCGACTAACAGACAGCGCTTTTCCTACGTAGCGCTACACTTCACTGAGGTCGCTTTATCTCGTAAACGCTGTGATCGCGCCGTCGCAAGGAGGCTTGATGAACGATGAACTCCAGCATTTGAGAAATCTGGGAAAGACATCGGCGCAATGGTTGCACGCTGTAGGTATTCACAGTATTTCGGATTTAAGACGCTTGGGAGCGGTTGATGCTTATCGTGCCGTCAAGGCACGGGGTTTCAGAGCCTCGAAAGTGTTGCTCTATGCCATTGAAGGCGCTCTGCTGGATGTTCACTGGAACGACATACCGCCAGAACGCAAAGATTTCTTGAACAAACAGGTGGAAGTTTTAGCCAATCAAAACAAAGCCTGAAGTGCCGTTTATCGGAGCCGTTTAAAAAGCCGAAAAACAGGTGTTGACTTGGAAATGAGAATTGTTATGATTACGCCATCTGGTCGCGAGACCAGCCGATTTTCTGAAAGACCCTTGGTTCGGACTCTCAGATAATCTCCTCATCAGGCTAATCACGGTTATTTGACCCGGCTCTTGCCGGGTCTTTTTTTGCCTGAAAAAAAGCGCCGAAACTCATGTCTGGCGCAATGACTCAGCGTGCAATGATCAGCGGATGCCCAAGTTCGGGGTGCGGCTGCACCAGCACGTCCAAACCAAAAACAGCTTTTAACGCCTCGGGCTGCAACACCTCTTGCGGACAAGCCAGCGCACGCGGACGCCCTTCTTCAAGCAGCAATAGACGATCGCAATAGCGCGCTGCCAGATTCAGGTCATGCAGGATGATCAACACTGCCGCACCGCGATCAGCAAATGCCCGAATCGCCTTCAGCGTCGTGTGCTGATGCAACGGGTCGAGCATCGAAGTCGGCTCATCCAGCAATAACGTTTGGCCGCTCTGCCCCGGCCACAGCTGCGCCAGCACTCTGGCCAAGTGAACCCGCTGTCGTTCACCGCCCGACAACGCCAAATAACTGCGCCCTGCTAAATGCTCAACATCTGCCGCCTGTAATGAGGCTTGTACAATTTCGGCATCCCGCACTTGCCCGGTCTGATGTGGCAAGCGGCCCATTCCCACAACTTCTTCTACACGGAATGCAAAATCCAGCGTCGAGGTTTGCGGCAATACTGCCAAGCGCTGAGCCCGCAGCGCACCACTCCAGTGATTCAAGGGTTTGTGATCCAGCCAAATTTGCCCTTGGCTGGGCGACAATTCACCACATAACGCCGCAAGCAATGTGCTTTTACCAGCACCATTGGGGCCCAGCACGCCCAAGACCTCGCCCGGACGCAGATCCAGCGTGACATCCGCCAGCACCACTTTCTGCCCACGACGAATCTGCAAGTTTTCTGTGCGCAGCATCAGTGGCGGCCTCGCAGCAGTAAATAAAGAAAAAATGGCGCACCTAAAAACGCCGTGACAATGCCAATCGGTAATTCTGCCGGGGCCAAGGCCAGTCGCGCGATCAGGTCTGCGAACAGCAGCAAACTCGCACCCGCAAGCACTGACGCAGGCAACAGCACCCGATGATCAGGCCCCGCCAGCAGCCGCACCAAATGCGGAACCACCAACCCGATAAACCCAATCATCCCCGCCGCTGCCACAGCGGCACCCACACCCAGCGCCGTGCAGAACACCAGCTCACGCTTAAGGCCTTCGACATTAATCCCAAGATGATTGGCCTCCGACTCCCCCAACAGCAACGCATTGAGCGCATCAGCCCGACGAGGTAACCACAATGCGACCCCGACCGTGACCACCAGCAGCGGCCATAATCGTGCGTAACTGGCGCCATTGAGGCTGCCCAAGTTCCAGAATGTCAGTGTGCGTAATGTCGCGTCGTCCGCCATATAAGTGAACAAACCCACGGCCGAGCTAGCCAGCGCAGTTAAGGCAATACCTGCCAACAGCATGACCGCGACATTGGTTTGGCCATTACGCCGCCCCAGCCGATACACCAGCGCGGTAACACCAAGCCCACCAAGGAATGCGCAAAGCGACAACAAATACGGGCCGATAAACTCTGGCAACCCACCAAAAGCAGCCCCGCCGACAATTGCAATCGCCGCACCGAGCGCCGCGCCACTGGAAACCCCTACCAGCCCCGGATCAGCCAGTGGATTGCGAAACAGCCCTTGCATCGCCACACCCGACAACGCCAACACACCTCCAACAGCCAACCCCAGCAAGGTGCGCGGCAAGCGAATCTGACCAAGGATTAACTCGGCCTGCTCCAGCCCCTCGCCTTGAATGGGCACACCCAACAAGCGCAGTGCGGCACGCAGCGTGTCCAACAAAGGCAAACTCACCGGCCCCAACGCCAGCGACAACCACGTCGCTAACAGGCACAACGCACCCAAGCCTATAAATAAAGAACGCGGTTTAACCAACGTCCTCATGGGTTAACCGAGGCCGTAGGGTAAAAATCAGCCGTCAGTTGCTTCAAACTCGTGGGCAAACGCGGCCCCAAACCACCCACTAATAAGGTGGGGTCCAACTCATAAATCCGTCCGTCCTTGGCCGCTCGGATAGATGCCAAAATCGGGTTTTCTTTCATTAGCGCTTGTCGAGCGGCCTCGCCTGTCAGGCTGCGATCAGCAAACACCAACACCTCGGGGTTCAGCCCCGCCAATGCTTCAATCGAAAACGGCTTGTAACCCGTATGAGTGGCGAGGTTATGCCCGCCCGCTTGCGTCAGCAGCCAATCAGCGGCAGTGTCTTTGCCAGCAATCAAGGGTTTGCCACCTGCATGCCCCAGCAACAGCAAAACGCCGGGCGCCTTGTTCTGGGCCTGAAGTCGGGCAACCTGCTGCCCGTGCAACGTCAGTTGCTGTTGGTAATCCTTGAACAATTGCTCAGCCTGAGCCTCATCCCCCAGCAAACGGCCCAAATGCTTCAACGTAGCGTGCAGGTTGTCGAGATCGGGCTGCGCCGAAAACATCTCAACTGGCACGCCTGCGCTACGGATTTGCGCCAGCACCGGCGGCGGCCCCATCTCGTCAGTCCCGATTAATACATCAGGCTTTAAGCTCAAAATGCCTTCTGCCGACAACTGACGTTGATACCCAATGCTGGGCAGCAATTTAAGTGATTCAGGATGTTGGCTGGTAGTATCAACCCCAACCAATTTAGACTCTGCGCCTAACGCACTGACCCATTCTGAAAGTGCCCCTCCGGCACTGACCCAACGTTGTGGCAACTCGCCAGCCACGCTGGCATGACTAATCAGAAGGCCTGCACAAAGCGTCATCAGGCGGGTACTCAAGCGCATACAGAGAAGTTCCTTGAAAAGAGGGCTCGACGGGACATGTCTAAATCCCGTGCAGTAAGAACAGCACATCGCGGAGCAAGCGGTCATTTGATAATTGTTTGCATTTGCACGTCAACCTATTAACCCGCTCTAACGCACGCTAGCGCTACAAACCTGCGCGTGGCTTAAGGACTGTAATGATATTTTTATGCCCTTCACAGGCATTGCCCGAAGGTACGAGTCGCGGCTTCGAATACGAAGAGATGCGCCTGCTCGCAGTGCGTCGGGAGGGGCAAGTGTATGCCTACAAAAATCGCTGCCCGCATCGGGGTGTCCCTCTTGAATGGCTGCCAGATCAATTCCTCGATACCAGCGCCAGCCTGATCCAATGCGCCACACACGGGGCATTGTTTTTGATCGAAACGGGAGAGTGCGTTGCCGGGCCTTGCGCCGGGCAAATGCTCATACGCCTTGACTGCCAAGAAGACAGCCAAGGTATTTGGGTTAGCGCAGCGCAGTCAGAGGATGACGTCTAATCGGCGATCCACCACCACGGCTTGCGGTGTCAAGCTGACGCCATACGCCAACACCTGCACCCCGGCTTCAACGGCTTCACGCAAGGCGCCAGCGTAACCCGGATCAATCTCTTGGGCCGGGCGAACAGCATCGATCCCTGTGAGGTTGACGCAATACAGTTGCACCGCGCGCACGCCCTCACGCGCCAAGGTCGCAAGTTCACGTAAGTGTTTGGCACCACGTTGTGTCACCGCATCCGGAAACGCTGCTACCCGCGTGTCGTTAAACCCCAAAGTGACACTTTTAACTTCGACAAAAGCAAAACCCTGCGGGTACTCCAGACGGAAATCAATGCGGCTTTTTTCCTGCCCATACGCCACTTCACGCTTGAGCGCCGTAAAGCCGTTAAGCTCAGTAATCACGCCTCCCAGCAACGCCTCCTCAATCAAACGATTAGCCCGCCCAGTGTTCACACACGCCAGCCGTCCTTGCGGGGTTTCACTGATCTCCCAAGTGCCCGGCAACTTGCGTTTGGGGTCGTTTGAGCGGCTGAACCACACTTGCCCGCCTTCAACCATGCAGTTGAGCATCGACCCCGTATTGGGGCAGTGAATCGTCATTAACTCGCCGCTGGTTGTTTCAATGTCGGCTAAAAAACGCTTGTAACGCTTGAGCAAACGCCCCTCTTCCAGCGCGGGTGAAAACTGCATCAGTGACTCCAACTTTTTAGGCCGCGAGCGATTCGCTCCACAGCCTCCTGCAGGCGCGGCAGGCTTTGGGTGTATGCAAATCGAACATGGTGCCCAGCCTGAAAACGGCCAAAATCCAGACCTGGCGTAAAGGCCACGTGTTCGGTTTCAAGAAAGTGTCGGCAAAAGGCAAAAGCATCGCCGCCAAACGCGCTGATATCGGCGTAAAGGTAAAACGCCCCTTCAGGCTCGACTGCAATGCCAAAACCCAATTCGCGCAAGGCGGGTAACAAGAAGTCACGGCGGCAGGCGAATTCAGCGCGGCGCTCTTCAAGAATGGCCAGTGTGTCTGGCTCAAAACAGGCCAGCGCAGCGTACTGCGCCATGCTCGGGGCGCTGATGTAAAGGTTTTGCGCCAGTTTCTCAAGATCAGCCACAGCCTCTGGCGGAGCCACCAGCCAGCCCAGCCTCCAGCCGGTCATACCGAAGTACTTGGAAAAGCTATTAAGCACAAAAGCGCTGTCATCGACTTCCAGCACACTGGCGGCATCGCAACCATAGGTCAGGCCGTGATAGATCTCATCCACTACCAAATGCCCATTACGGGCCTTGATTGCGGTTGAAAGCGAGGCCAATTCGTCACGGGTCAAAATAGTACCGGTCGGGTTGGCAGGTGAGGCGACCAAAGCACCCACACTGTCCTGATCCCAATAACGCTCTACCAAATCCGCAGTCAGTTGATAACGCACGTCTGGCCCGACCGGCACCAACTGCGCAGCCCCTTCAACCAAGCGTAAGAAGTGTCGGTTACATGGGTAGCCGGGATCTGCAAGAAGCCAATGCTTTCCCGGATCTACCAGTAGGCTACTGGCTAATAACAGCGCGCCAGAACCGCCCGGCGTAATCAGAATTCTCCCAGGATCAATATTCAAGTTGTAACGCTGCTGATAAAAACCTGAAATCGCTTCACGCAGCTCCGGCAAACCACGGGCTGCGGTGTAGCGCGTCTTGCCAGCCGCCAAAGCCGCCTGCCCGGCCGCAATAATCGGCTCTGCCGTGGTGAAGTCAGGCTCTCCGATCTCCAGGTGAATCACATCGTGTCCTGCCGCCTGCAACTCGTTGGCCCGCGCCAACAACGCCATCACGTGGAAAGGTTCGATCGCGCGACTGCGCGCACTGTAAGACTGAGCCATGAGCCTGCCTTCCTGGGTAAGCAAAAGGCTGATTCTACCCAAGCGCCGACTCAAGAGAGAGCTAAAAGCAGTCTTAGCGTGCCCGTGAGTAGAACCAAAGGGCGCAAGCCCCGGTCATAGCTCGACTAAAATTATTATTCAGCCACTAATCTCAAGCATCACAGGCTCTGCACACAATCACAGGCCACAGGCCAGACAACAGGGAGTAGCGCGGCCCGATTTGATCTGGTAAGTTCGCCCGCTTGCAGCCGCAGGGCCGGCAGGTGTCGGTGATGTTGCAATCCTGCGCAATGGATTAGAAGAATGAGAGGCGGTCCATTTCATGCCCACACAAGCAAAGCAACAGAATAGTCAACTTAGCGGCTTCGAACCCTACGTTGAAAAGAAGGGTGAAGAGTACATGGGCGAACCCATGCGCAAACACTTCACCAAGATTCTGCAAAAGTGGAAACAGGACTTGATGCAGGAAGTCGACCGCACCGTTGATCACATGAAAGACGAAGCGGCAAACTTTCCTGACCCGGCCGACCGCGCTAGCCAGGAAGAAGAATTCAGCCTGGAACTGCGTGCCCGCGATCGCGAGCGCAAGCTGATCAAGAAAATCGACAAAACGCTGCAACTGATCGAAGACGAAGAATACGGTTGGTGTGAATCCTGCGGTGTCGAAATCGGTATCCGCCGACTCGAAGCCCGCCCTACTGCTGACATGTGCGTAGACTGCAAAACCTTGGCTGAAATCAAGGAAAAACAAGTCGGCAAGTAATCGCCGGGTTGACCAAATGGGGCGTGCGAACGCCCCATTTTTGTTTCTGAAATTTGATCGCGGCACGCCTCATACCCTGTAGGCGCCGAGCGTGCTCGCGACGAGGCTATCGCGAGTAAGCTCGACGCCTACAGGAGGTTCCTCATGATTGCACCCTCGCCCTACATCGGGCGCTTCGCCCCAACGCCCAGCGGGCATTTGCACTTTGGCTCGTTGGTGGCCGCCCTCGCCTCCTACCTTGATGCCCGTGCTGTCGGTGGACGCTGGCTACTGCGCATGGAAGACCTCGACCCTCCGCGCGAAATGCCCGGTGCTCAAGCGGCGATTCTCGATGCTCTGGAGCGTTATGGCTTTGAGTGGGACGGCGAACTGGTTCGCCAAAGCGAGCGGCATGACGCCTACGCCTATGTGCTTGATCGTTTATTCAGCCAAGGCTTGGCGTATGCCTGCACCTGCTCGCGCAAACAACTAGAAGGCTATAACGGGATTTACCCGGGCTTATGCCGCAATGCGGGCCACTCTATGGAAAACGCGGCCATTCGCCTGCGGGTTCCTGAGTTGGAATACGCAGTTCAAGATCGCGTGCAGGGTGAATTTCGCCAGCATTTGGCCCGCGATGTCGGCGATTTTGTCATTCGCCGCCGTGATGGGCTTTACGCCTACCAATTAGCTGTCGTGCTTGATGATGCCGCACAAGGTGTTACCGATATCGTGCGCGGCGCCGATCTGCTGGACTCCACGCCGCGCCAGCTCTATGTGCAAGAACTGCTGGGCTTGTCTGAACCGCGTTACCTGCATGTGCCATTGATTGTTCAACCTGACGGCCACAAGCTGGGCAAGTCCTACCGCTCGCCCCCCTTGACTCCCGATCAGGCGTCGCCATTGCTGCTTCGCGCCTTACGTGCACTGGGGCAAAATCCTGACGAAGCGCTAAACAATGCCCCCCCGCGAGAAATCCTGGACTGGGCCATTGCTCACTGGAACCCCGGGCTTATCCCGCGCACGCCAACCTTGGCCGAAGCGCAATTACGCTGACAGCCCTTGCAGGTTGCCAGCCATCCGTTAACATCGCCGCACGTTTTTGGGCATGCGGCCTGTAAAAGTGAGGGCGGGATGTATATCTATCGATTGGTCCTGTTGCTGGTAGTCGGGATCTACCTGTTTTCTCCCGCCATCATGGATTGGTGGATTGACGCGACAGGTGCCTGGTACAGGCCTTATCTGCTCTGGCTGATTCTGATCGTCGTGACCTTTATTCTTCAGAGCCAAAAAGATGCCGATGAGCTTTAGCCTGACCCAGATGATCCTGATCAGTGCCGCCTACTTGCTGGTGCTGTTTGGCGTAGCCTGGATCAGCGAACGCGGCATGATCCCGCGCTCCATCATTCGTCACCCGCTGACGTACACCCTGTCGCTAGGTGTTTACGCCAGTGCGTGGGCTTTTTACGGCACAGTCGGGCTGGCTTACGAGTATGGCTACGGCTTTTTATCCAGCTACCTCGGAGTTTCGGGGGCGTTTCTGCTGGCGCCGGTGTTGCTCTATCCCATTTTAAAAATCACCCGCACCTACCAACTGTCCTCGCTGGCCGACTTGTTTGCGTTCCGTTTTCGCAGCTCATGGGCCGGAGCGCTGACCACCATTTTTATGTTGATCGGTGTGTTACCGCTGTTGGCCCTGCAAATTCAGGCGGTGGCTGACTCCATCAGCATCCTGACCCGCGAGCCAGTACAGCACCGCGTGGCCCTGAGCTTTTGCGCGCTGATTACCCTGTTTACGATTTTCTTCGGCTCGCGCCACATTGCGACCCGCGAGAAACACGAAGGTTTGGTGTTTGCCATTGCTTTTGAGTCGGTGATCAAACTCATCGCCATCGGCGGGGTTGGGCTCTACGCGCTGTACGGCGTATTCGACGGCCCGCAGCAACTTGAAGTGTGGCTGCTGCAAAACCAGACAGCCCTCGCCGCCTTGCACACGCCCTTACAAGAAGGCCCTTGGCGTACCTTGTTGCTGGTGTTTTTTGCCTCGGCCATCGTGATGCCGCACATGTATCACATGACCTTCACTGAGAACCTCAACCCTCGTGCGTTGGTCAGCGCCAGTTGGGGCCTGCCTCTGTTTTTACTGTTGATGAGCCTCGCCGTACCGCTCATTCTCTGGGCGGGCCTCAAGTTAGGTGCCACCACCAACCCTGAATATTTCACCCTCGGCGTGGGCATCGCCGCCAACAGCAAAGCATTAGCACTGCTGGCGTATGTAGGCGGGCTGTCGGCTTCAAGCGGGCTGATTATTGTCACTACCCTGGCACTCTCAGGTATGGCGCTCAACCATTTGGTACTGCCGCTGTATCAGCCTCCCGCAGAAGGCAATATCTACCGCTGGCTGAAGTGGACTCGCCGCGCACTGATCGTGGCCATCATCATGGCCGGCTACGGGTTTTATCTGTTGCTGGGGGCAGAGCAAGATCTGGCCAACCTCGGCATCGTGGCGTTTGTCGCCACCTTGCAGTTCCTGCCGGGCGTACTTTCGGTTTTGTATTGGCCAACGGCCAACCGACGCGGGTTTATTGCCGGGCTGCTGGCCGGCATTCTGGTGTGGATGGTCAGCATGCTGTTCCCGCTGGTCGGCAACTTCCAGGGTTTCTACATTCCGTGGCTGAACATGATCTACGTGCTGGATGACACCAGCTGGCACATGGCAGCCATCGCGTCGCTGGCAGCCAACGTGCTCATGTTCACCCTGATCTCGCTGTTTACCAACGCCAGCCCCGAAGAAACCAGTGCCGCTGAAGCCTGCGCTGTGGATAACGTGCGCCGCCCACAACGTCGTGAGCTGCATGCAGCGTCACCACAAGAGTTTGCGACCCAACTGGCCAAGCCCCTTGGCGCCAAAGCAGCACAAAAAGAAGTCGAGCAAGCCTTGCGCGATTTGTACTTACCGTTTGACGAGCGCCGCCCTTACGCCTTGCGTCGCCTGCGCGACCGAATCGAAGCCAACCTGTCCGGTTTGATGGGCCCCAGCGTCGCTCAAGATATGGTCGAGACCTTCTTGCCTTACAAGTCCAGCGGCGAAAACTACGTTACCGAAGACATTCACTTCATCGAAAGCCGACTTGAGGACTACCACTCACGCCTGACCGGTTTGGCGGCCGAACTCGACGCCTTGCGCCGTTATCACCGCCAAACCCTGCAAGAGCTGCCAATGGGCGTGTGTTCGCTGGCCAAGGATCAAGAGATCCTGATGTGGAACAAAGCTATGGAAGAGCTGACAAGCATTCCGGCTCAGCGTGTGGTGGGCTCGCGTTTAAGCACTCTGGCCGACCCTTGGCGCCAGTTGTTGCAAGGCTTCATTGACTTGCCCGACGAGCACTTGCACAAGCAACATTTGGCCCTTGATGGTCAAACCCGCTGGCTGAATCTGCACAAAGCGGCCATTGATGAGCCATTAGCGCCCGGTAACAGTGGCTTGGTGTTACTGGTCGAGGACCTCACTGAAACCCAAATGCTCGAAGACAAACTGGTGCATTCCGAGCGCCTGGCCAGCATTGGCCGCTTGGCCGCTGGGGTCGCCCATGAAATTGGTAACCCGATCACCGGCATTGCCTGCCTCGCGCAAAACCTGCGCGAAGAGCGCGAAGACGACAGCGAGCTGACGGAAATCAGCAGCCAGATCCTCGAACAAACCAAGCGTATTTCGCGCATCGTGCAGTCGTTGATGAGCTTCGCCCACGCCGGCAGCCATCAGCACAATGACGAGCGCGTGTGCCTGGCCGAAGTGGCGCAGGATGCCATTGGTCTGCTGGCCTTGAATCGACGCAACTTTGAGGTGCAGTTTTATAACCTGTGCGACCCCGATCATTGCGTTGATGGCGACCCGCAACGCTTGGCGCAAGTGTTGATCAACTTGCTGTCCAACGCCCGCGACGCCACGCCTGCCGGTGGTGCCGTGCGGGTCAAAAGCGAAGCCAACGAACACACCATAGACCTGATCGTCGAAGACGAAGGCAGCGGGATTCCCAAGAACATCATGGATCGATTGTTCGAACCCTTCTTCACCACCAAAGATCCTGGCGAAGGCACCGGTCTGGGCCTTGCACTGGTCTATTCCATCGTTGAAGAGCATTATGGACAAATCACCATCGACAGCCCGGCTGACATTCAAAGCCAACGCGGAACCCGTATCCGGGTGACACTACCGCGTCATGTCGAAGCGACGTCCGCTGTGAACTGAGACCGTCGAGAGAACCGAATCAATGCCGCATATTTTGATCGTCGAAGACGAAACAATCATCCGCTCCGCGTTGCGCCGTTTGTTGGAGCGTAATCAGTACCAAGTCAGCGAGGCTGGCTCGGTACAGGAAGCCCAAGAGCGTTTCAGCATTCCCTCGTTCGACTTGATAGTCAGCGACCTGCGTTTGCCAGGCGCTCCCGGCACTGAGCTGATCAAGCTCGGCCAAGGCCAGCCGGTGCTGATCATGACCAGCTATGCGAGCCTGCGCTCGGCCGTAGACTCGATGAAAATGGGGGCTGTCGACTACATCGCCAAGCCGTTCGATCACGACGAAATGCTGCAAGCTGTGGCGCGTATTCTGCGTGATCGCCAAAACGCCCAAAGTGCGCCAGCCGAGCGCGCAACCAAAATGCCCGCTGGCGATAAAAACGCTGTGGATAACAGCAATGGCGAAATTGGCATCATCGGCTCATGCCCACCCATGCAGGACATGTACAACAAAATCCGCAAAGTGGCGCCTACCGATTCCAATGTATTGATCCAGGGTGAGTCAGGCACGGGTAAAGAGCTGGTCGCCCGCGCCTTGCACAACCTGTCAAAGCGCGCCAAGGCACCGATGATTTCAGTGAACTGCGCCGCCATTCCTGAATCCTTGATCGAATCCGAATTGTTCGGCCATGAAAAAGGCGCATTCACCGGCGCCAGCGCAGGGCGTGCCGGGCTAGTTGAAGCCGCCGATGGCGGAACGTTGTTCCTCGATGAAATTGGCGAGTTACCGCTGGAAGCACAAGCGCGACTGCTGCGTGTACTGCAAGAAGGCGAAATTCGCCGCGTGGGCTCTGTGCAATCGCAAAAGGTCGATGTCCGCTTGATCGCAGCCACCCACCGCGACCTCAAGAGCCTGGCCAAAGTCGGTCAGTTCCGCGAAGACTTGTACTACCGCCTGCACGTAATCGCCCTAAAACTGCCCGCGTTGCGCGAGCGTGGTGCAGACGTTAATGAAATTGCTCACGCCTTCTTGGCCCGCCAAAGCGCGCGCGTGGGGCGTACTGACCTGAAATTTGCCCCAGATGCCGAACAAGCTATTCGCCATTATTCGTGGCCGGGTAACGTTCGGGAGCTGGAGAACGCCGTAGAACGCGCCGTGATTTTGTGCGAAAGCCCGGAAATCTCAGCCGAGCTACTCGGCATCGATATTGAATTGAGCGACTTGCAGGACGATGACTTTATCGGCCTGGCGCCACAACAAAGTATCGGCAGCGGTAACACCAGCCTTGATCCCACCGAAGACCTGTCACTGGAAGACTACTTTCAGCACTTCGTTTTGGAGCATCAAGACCACATGACCGAGACCGAACTGGCGCGCAAACTCGGCGTCAGCCGCAAATGCCTGTGGGAACGGCGCCAGCGCCTGGGTATTCCGCGCAGAAAAACCGGTGTCGCCAGCGAAAATTAAGTGGGGTAATGGCTCAGGTAACACTTGAGACTGTGAAAAAACTGTTACCGCCACCTAATCACGTAACAAAAGCCGGGTCTTACGGTAACGAAGACCCGGCTTTTTTTGGCCTGTCAAAAAGCAAAACCCGCTCTAAACCCTTATTTTGCTGGTCGCCGCAAAAGTTGGCACGCCTCCTGCTATATGTATTCGTACAAGAACAATAAGAATCACAGCAACACACAATAAAAATAAGACGTATCGACTCACGCATAACAAAAACAACACGGCGGAGGCGCAGCTAACTGATTCTTTTGGAGAGGTGTTGTCATTGGGGCTTGCCCCACGACTAGGCAGAGAACAACAAAAACTGCACTTACAAGCAGAGCCTGAACTAGTTGGATCACTGATCACATCAACACAGCGACCAAAGCAATCCGTTTGCTCTTATCTCCCGATTGGGAGGGTTACACAGGCAAAACCTCTGTAACCAGGGCGATTAACAAAAACAAAAAGCCCGCAATTAATAATAAAAATAGAGCATGCAACTACTTCTTGGGGAGCTTCGGCTCCCCTTGTAGTTTCTGTCATTCAACAAATCCCTCAAGCCCTCTGGCTCAGCCCTCTCGCGGCTTTTTTCACATCAAGCCTGCCGTTGCGGCCACACGAGAAGCTCAGCTTCCTACACCATCCCCTGACTAAATGCTAGAATCCCCGCCCATCATGCGGTCATTCTTCGTTTTGGCCGAACATTCCTTCAAACAGTGCATCCCATGCTGAAGAAGCTGTTCCAGTCATTCCGTTCTACCAAGCGTCGTACGCAACAACTGCGTAGCACCCCAGAAGTGCTCAACAGCAGTCAACATTCGCTGCAACGCGCCCAGTTCAGCCGTTACGCGGTCAATATCGTCGAGCGCCTGCAAAATGCCGGTTACCAGGCTTATCTGGTCGGTGGTTGCGTGCGCGACATGCTGCTCAACATCACGCCAAAAGACTTTGACGTCGCCACCAGCGCCACGCCAGAACAAGTGCGTGCCGAGTTTCGCAATGCGCGAATCATCGGTCGGCGTTTTAAGTTGGTGCATATCCACTTTGGTCGCGAAATCATCGAGGTCGCGACGTTCCGCGCCAATCACCCGCAAAACGACGAAGAGGAAGACAGCAACCAATCTTCGCGTAACGAAAGCGGGCGTATTTTGCGCGACAACGTTTACGGCACCCTTGAAGAAGACGCCCAGCGTCGCGATTTCACCATTAACGCCCTGTATTACGACCCGGTCAGCGAGCGCATTCTCGATTACGCCAATGGTGTACACGACATCCGCAACCGCTTGTTACGCCTGATCGGCGACCCACAACAGCGCTACCAGGAAGACCCGGTGCGCATGCTGCGGGCTGTGCGCTTTGCTGCCAAGCTCGACTTTGGCATTGAAAAGCACACCGCTGCGCCGATTCGCGAACTGGCGCCGATGCTGCGTGAAATCCCGTCTGCTCGCCTGTTTGAAGAAGTGCTTAAGCTGTTCCTCTCGGGCCACGCCTCTGACACCTTTGAAATGCTGGTCGACCTTGAGTTGTTCGACCCACTGTTCCCGGCCAGCGCCGAAGCACTGGAACACAACCCAACGTACACCCACACCCTGATCAGCGAAGCGCTACGCAACACCGATCTGCGCATCAAACAAGGCAAGCCAGTCACTCCGGCGTTCCTGTTTGCAGCCTTATTGTGGCCTGCCCTGCCCGCTCGCGTGCTGCGCCTGCAAGACCAAGGCATGCCGCCGATCCCGGCCATGCAAGAGGCGGCGCACGAGCTCATCAGCGAACAGTGCCAACGCATTGCCATCCCAAAACGCTTCACCATGCCGATCCGCGAGATCTGGGACATGCAAGAGCGCCTGCCGCGTCGCAGTGGCAAACGTGCTGACATGCTGCTCGATAACCCGCGTTTCCGCGCCGGTTATGACTTCTTGCTATTGCGTGAAAGCGCGGGTGAACAGACCAACGGGCTGGGCGAGTGGTGGACTGACTATCAAGACGCCAACGACAGCGGTCGACGCGACATGATTCGCGATCTGAGCAACGCCAAAGATGACGGCACAGGCCCCGCGCCACGCAAACGTCGCCGCACGGGTGGTAACAAGCGCAAACGTAGCGCCGCTGCGGACGAGTAACCGATGGAACGCGTTTACATTGGAATGGGCAGCAATCTGGCTGCCCCGGCAGAACAATTGCGTAGCGCCGTCCAGGCGCTGGCGCAACTGCCAGGCTCACGTTTGATAGGCGTTTCAGACTTTTACCAAAGCGACTCGCTACTGCCCGGCCAACCGCGTTACACCAACGCCGTAGCTGCCATTGAGACTGCAATGGCTCCGTTGGATCTGCTGGATGCGCTGCAAGCCATCGAGATTGATCAGGGGCGCGAACGGCACGAACGCTGGGGCCCACGCACGCTGGATCTCGACATCCTGCTGTTTGGCGATCGCTTGATCGATGAACCCCGCCTCAAAGTGCCGCATTACCACATGCAAGCCCGCGCTTTCGTGCTGTATCCACTGGCCGAATTAGCGCCAGCCTCGCTCACATTCGCTGACGGTCGCACCTTGGCCGAGCTGTTAGCGGCATGCCCATTTGTCGGGCTTGAACGCCTCTCCCCTAGCGCTGAATCGAATCAATTACCGCAGTAACACCTTTGCGGTAACACACGTAATTGACTTCCAGTGCCCTCGTCACGACTATAGGCATCCCGCTGCCGTCCACTGGACGGCGCACTGTGAAAAGCAGGTTATTAAGCACCCGACATAACGGTGTGCCTGCTCATAACGATGAATCACGCGCGTTACTCGCAGTGGTTATCACACTGCCTGACGAGGATCCTTTTCATGCCTGCTATCACCCTGACCACCCTGCAAAGCCTTAAGCAAAAAGGTGAAAAGATCACCATGCTGACGTGCTATGACGCCACCTTTGCCCATGCCTGTAATCAGGCGGGTGTAGAAGTGTTACTGGTCGGCGACTCCTTGGGCATGGTTCTACAAGGGCATGACAGCACGCTGCCAGTCTCCAATGACGAAATGGCCTACCACGTGGCGTGCGTCAAACGCGGCAATCAAGACGCCCTGATCCTTGCCGACCTGCCATTTATGGCCAACGCGACCCTAGAGCAAACCCTGAACAACAGCGCGCAACTGATGAGAGCCGGCGCGCACATGGTCAAGGTTGAGGGCGCAGTCTGGCTCGCCGAGTCGATTCGCCTGCTGACCGAACGCGGCATTCCCGTGTGCGCCCACATGGGCCTGACCCCGCAAACAGTCAACGTGCTGGGCGGTTATAAGGTGCAAGGGCGCAACGAAAATCAGGCACGCCAAATGCGCGCTGATGCCATCTCTCTGGAACAAGCGGGCGCCGCCATGCTGTTGCTCGAATGCGTTCCGAGTGAACTGGCCAAAGAAATCACCCACGCAGTCAAAATTCCGGTCATCGGCATTGGTGCCGGTAGCGACACTGACGGCCAAGTGCTGGTGTTGCACGACATGCTCGGCTTGTCCCTAACCGGACGCGTACCCAAGTTCGTAAAAAACTTCATGACCGGCCAGCCAGACATTCAGTCGGCGCTGAGCGCCTATGTGGCTGAAGTTAAAGCCGTCAGCTTTCCTGGCACTGAACACGGATTCTCTGCATGAACACAGTAAAAACCGTTCGCGAATTGCGCGCCGCTGTTGCTCGCGCACGCAGCGAAGGTAAGCAAATCGGTCTCGTCCCCACCATGGGCAATCTGCACAGTGGTCACGCTGCGCTGGTTACCAAAGCTGCACAACAAGTGGACTTTGTGGTGGCGAGCATTTTCGTCAATCCGTTGCAGTTTGGAGCCAACGAAGACCTCGACACCTATCCGCGCACCCTCGCGGCCGATCAGGAAACCCTCCTGCAAGCAGGTTGTCATTTGTTGTTCGCCCCGACCGTGGAAGAGATGTACCCCCACGGTATGACGGGCCTGACCCGCGTCAGCGCCGCTCAACTGAGCAACGAGCTGTGCGGCAGCCGCCGCCCCGGGCATTTCGACGGAGTCACCACGGTTGTCAGCAAGCTGTTCAACATGGTGCAGCCAGATCTAGCCATCTTTGGGCAAAAAGACTACCAGCAACTAGCCGTTATCCGCGCAATGGTTCACGACCTGAACATGCCGATCCAGATCATCGGCGAGCCAACGGTACGTGCTGAAGACGGTTTGGCGCTGTCTTCACGCAATGGTTATTTGACTGAAGAACAACGCGCATTGGCGCCTACCTTGTATCGCCAGTTGAACGAGATGGTGCAAGCCATCAAGGCCGGCGAGCGCAACTACCCAGCATTGGTGAGCCAACATGTAGCCCGCATCGAAGCCGCAGGCTTTCGGCCGGACTATCTGGAAATCCGCCACGCGCTGACACTCCAGCCGGCGCAAGCAGATGACCGCGATCTGGTGATTTTGGTCGCGGCTTATCTGGGCACTACCCGTCTGATCGACAACGTACACCTCAACTTCGACAGCTCATTGTGAAAGCGTTGACCTCGCGCAGTCGCGCATTGACCCGCACGCGATAACAAAATACTGAAACGATTCACCTGGAGTCACACGGCGGTGACAAAAGTTACCGCTCGTCGTAAGACAAAGCCAAGACAGAAGCAGGCGCGAGGTTTACTGTAAGCACCCTGCTTGTGTCTCAAAGGTGCATGCAGGCCAACTGAACACCTTCTGACTTAAAACGAAGGTTTCGGTGTTTTCAGTGTCCAACAGGCAGTTCAAGTAAAAAAGGATATCCGCAGCGATGGCGTACTACCGCACTCCTCACGACGTTACCGCTCTGCCCGCTTGGCAAGCGCTGAAGCTCCACCGCGCTGATATGCAGCATTTCAGCATGCGCGATGCCTTCAACAGCAACCCCAAGCGCTTTGAAGACTTCACCCTGAGCAGCTGCGGGCTGTTTCTGGATTACTCGAAAAACTTGATCACCGATCAGACCCGCGCGTTGCTGGTCGATCTGGCCAACGAAGTCGACCTTAAAGGCGCGATTAAATCGCTGTTTAACGGCGAAATCGTTAACGCCTCTGAAGGTCGTCCGGCCTTGCACACGGCGCTGCGTCGTCCTGTTGCCGACAAGCTGTCGGTCAACGGCGCGAACATCATGCCCGAGGTGCATAAAGTCCTGAATCAGATGACCGAGCTGGTGGGTCGAATTCATGACGGTCTATGGCGCGGTTACACCGAAAAGCCAATCACTGACATCGTCAACATTGGCATCGGTGGCTCGTTCCTCGGCCCTGAGCTGGTGTCCGAAGCGCTGTTGTCTTACGCACAAAAAGGCGTGCGCTGCCATTATCTGGCGAACATCGACGGCAGTGAGTTCCACGAGCTGTCCCACAAAATCCGTGCTGAAACCACACTGTTTATCGTGTCGTCCAAGTCGTTCAACACCCTCGAAACCCTGAAAAACGCCCAAGCCTCGCGCGCGTGGTACTTGGCGCAGGGCGGTTCCGAGGCTGAACTGCATCGCCATTTCATCGCCGTATCGAGCAACAATGCAGCGGCAGTAGCGTTCGGTATTCGCGAAGAAAACATCTTCCCGATGTGGGACTGGGTCGGCGGTCGTTACTCGCTGTGGTCGGCCATTGGCTTGCCGATTGCGCTGGCCATCGGCATGTCCAACTTCAAAGAGTTGCTGTCCGGTGCCTACAGCATGGATCAGCACTTCCAAAATGCTCCGTTTGAACAAAACATGCCGGTGTTAATGGCCGCGCTGGGTGTTTGGTATGGCAACTTCTGGGGCGCTCAAAGCCACGCGATCCTGCCTTACGATCACTACCTGCGTAACATCACCAAGCACTTGCAACAATTGGACATGGAGTCCAACGGCAAGAGCGTTCGCCAGGACGGCACGCCCGTATCGACAGATACCGGCCCCGTGATTTGGGGCGGCGTAGGCTGCAACGGTCAGCACGCGTATCACCAACTGCTGCACCAAGGCACCCAACTGATCCCGGCGGACTTTATTGTGCCGATCGTCAGCTTCAACCCAGTGGCAGATCACCATCAGTGGCTGTATGCCAACTGCTTGTCGCAAAGTCAGGCCCTGATGCTGGGTAAAACCCGCGCAGAAGCCGAAGCCGAATTGCGCGACAAGGGCATGGCCGAAGACGAGGTGCAAAAACTTGCGCCGCACAAGGTCATTCCGGGTAACCGTCCAAGTAACACCTTGGTGGTGGAGCGTATTAGCCCACGTCGTCTGGGGGCGCTGGTTGCGCTGTATGAACACAAAGTGTTCGTGCAAAGCGTGATTTGGGGCATCAACGCCTTCGATCAATGGGGCGTAGAGTTGGGCAAAGAACTGGGCAAAGGCGTTTACTATCGCCTCACCGGCAGCCTTGAAGAGCCTGCCGACGATGCGTCAACCCAAGGCCTGATCAACTACTTCCGCGGTCGCCATCGCGGTTGACTGAGCGCCAGCCAGTCTTCGCGACTGGCTGGCACAGCCGAGACCTCATGGAATTTATTCGCCGCCCCATCGAACGCCAAATCATGAGCCTGACCGGGCTGTCGCTCGGCCAGCTCGACCTCGAAAACCCCAAAGGCGACCCCGGGCTGTTTGGCCCGGACTCCATCAGTTGGCAGGTGCACGGTGACTTCACCAGCATGCTGATTGGCGGCATCAGCGCCTTGATGCTGCAAGCCTTGCACCCACTGGCATTGGCCGGGGTGTGGGATCACTCCAATTTCCGCCAGGACATGCTGGGCCGGTTACGTCGAACCGGGCAGTTCATTTCTGGCACCACCTTTGGCTCTGCCTCAGACGCCAACTGGTTGATCGACAAAGTACGCACCCTTCACCTGCACGTGGTCGGCACCGCGCTTGATGGCCGTCCGTACTCCGCCAGCGACCCTGAACTGTTGACGTGGGTGCATGTAGCAGAAGTCAGTAACTTTCTTGCCGCGCACCTGCGCTATCGAAATCCGGATTTATCAGGCGCTGATCAGGACAAGTACTACGACGAAATTGCTGTCATCGCTGAGCGTCTGGGTGCGCAGAACGTGCCACGCTCACGCCAGCAGATCGCCGACTACCTTGAGCGCATTCGCCCCCAGCTGGTATGCGACGAACGCAGCCATGAGGTCATCCGATTGCTGCTCAACGCCCCTGCGCCCAGCCTGCTGGCCAAGCCCTTTGGGGCGCTGATGATGCAGGCTGGCATTGATTTATTACCCGACTGGGCCAGCAATCATCTGGGCCAGCATCAACGCCCACTGACCCGAACGCTGATTCGTGCCAGCGTTAACAGCACGGCCCCCATTCTGCGCTGGGCTGTTCGTAATGGCTCAGTGCAAAGGGCGCGCAGGCGCATGGGCCTTGGCAGCTAAACGAAGCATTGCTGGCTCGCGATGAAGTCGTAACCAATTTATGACACCATGCCCGCCTGACTCCGAACGCAGCCGCACGACGGCTGCACCTCCAAAAATAATGAGGATTCGCGTAATGCAAGACGTCGTAATTGTTGCCGCCACTCGCACTGCTGTTGGCAGCTTTCAGGGCTCGCTGGCTCACGTACCCGCTGTTGAACTGGGCGCGGCAGTGATTCGCCAACTGCTGGAACAAACCGGCGTAGACGGTGCACACGTTGATGAAGTGATCATGGGCCAGGTATTGACTGCCGGTGCAGGGCAAAACCCTGCACGCCAGGCTGCAATCAAGGCCGGACTGCCTTTTGCTGTGCCTGCATTGACCCTCAACAAAGTCTGCGGCTCAGGCCTTAAAGCGCTGCACTTGGCAGCACAGGCCATTCGTTGCGGCGATGCCGAAGTGATCATTGCAGGCGGCCAAGAAAACATGAGCCTCTCCAACTACGTCATGCCCGGCGCCCGAACTGGCTTGCGCATGGGCCATAGCCAAATCGTCGATACCATGATCAGCGACGGTTTGTGGGATGCGTTCAACGATTACCACATGGGCATCACGGCCGAGAACCTTGTGGATAAGTACGGCATCAGCCGTGAAGAGCAAGACGCGTTCGCCGCCCTGTCCCAGCAAAAAGCGATTGCAGCCATCGAAGCCGGGCGTTTCGTGGATGAGATCACCCCGATTTTGATCCCTCAACGCAAAGGTGAACCTGTCGCTTTTGCCACCGATGAACAGCCGCGCGCAGGCACCACTGCCCAATCGCTGGCCAAGCTTAAGCCTGCGTTCAAAAAAGACGGATCTGTCACTGCGGGCAACGCGTCCTCACTCAATGATGGCGCCGCCGCCGTGATGCTCATGAGTGCGGCCAAAGCCAAAGCACTGGGCTTGCCAGTACTGGCCAAAATCGCCGCTTACGCCAACGCGGGTGTCGACCCAGCCATCATGGGCATCGGCCCAGTCAGCGCCACTCAGCGCTGCCTGAGCAAAGCCGGCTGGACGCTTGAGCAACTGGACTTGATCGAAGCCAACGAAGCGTTTGCAGCTCAAGCGTTGTCCGTGGGCAAAGAACTGAACTGGGACGCTAACAAGGTCAACGTCAACGGCGGCGCAATTGCCATTGGCCACCCGATCGGCGCGTCAGGTTGCCGCATTCTGGTCACGCTGCTTCACGAGATGCTCAAGCGTGATGCCAAAAAAGGCCTGGCAACTTTGTGCATCGGTGGCGGGCAAGGCGTAGCGCTGGCGATTGAGCGCGAGTAATGATGTTCTTGTAGTCGCTGGCGCAGGCTGCGAAAGGCAGGTTGCAAAGCAACTTGTTTCCCTTACGCAGCCTGCGCCAGCTGCTACATGTCCTCTTCTGCTAAACTGCCGCGCCTTATCTATCCCCCAAGGCGCATCGCATGTCTTCCTTGAATCAGGCGCTGCGCGCCGCCCTCGATAACCGTCACGACTTGCTGGCTGAGCTGCACGCTCAGGGCACTGATTGCTATCGCCTGTTCCACGGCAGCCAAGAGGGCGCTGGCGGTTTGACCATCGACCGTTACGGCCCACAGTTGCTGGTGCAAAGCTTCCATCAACGCCTTGAGCGCGATGATTTGCTGCAACTGCATGAGTCAATTAATCATCATCTTGGCCTCAACTTGTTACTGGTCTACAACGACCGCTCACAAGGCAACTCGCGCATTGATCGCGAAGACACGGTCTATCGCGCCGAAGACGCCGCGCTTGAAGACATGGTCGGCCATGAATGGGGGCTTAAATACCGGGTGCGTGGCCGCCATGCCGGCCAAGACCCGCTGCTGTTTCTCGACCTGCGCAACGCTCGCGGCTGGGTCAAGCAACACAGCACTGGCAAAAGCGTACTCAACCTCTTTGCTTACACCTGTGGCGTCGGCCTAAGCGCCGCGGCAGGGGGTGCCAGCGAGGTGTGCAACTTGGACTTTGCCGAGGGCAATCTGGCAGTAGGCCGTGAAAATGGCCTACTGAACCCCGAGCTGAAAAAAATGAAGTTCGTTCAGTCCGACTACTTTGCGGCGATTCGCCAATTGGCCGGGCTACCGATTGTTCAACGCCGCCACAAACTGCCCGCCTACCCTCGACTTGAGCCGCGTGAATACGATCTGGTGCTGTTAGATCCGCCAGCCTGGGCCAAGAGCGCTTTTGGCACCGTTGACCTGCTACGCGACTATCAGAGCCTACTCAAGCCTGCGGTGCTGGCCACGGCGCCAGATGGCGTCTTGATCTGTTGCAATAACCTGGCAAAAGTCAGCATGGACGACTGGCGAGAACAGGTTTTACGTTGCGCCGAAAAAGCCGGGCGCCCTGTGCGCGACTGGCAAGTGCTGACGCCAGCCGCAGACTTTCCGTCCTTGGATCAACAACCTCCGCTTAAAACACTGATCCTTCAGTTTTAATGCGCACCAAATAAGGCGATTAGTCCTACGCAAAATAAGGCGATTACTTCGGAACCGGAAACGCGTGCCATACTCAAAGGCACTTCCGACTGTAATAGACGACGCCTCACATGCCCAAAGGATTGATCCGCGCCATTGGCGCCGTGCTGATTGCTATCGCACTTTATAGCCTGCTGGGCTTTTTGATTTTGCCCGGCATCGGCTTACGCATCATTAACCAGCAACTGGCCAACTACGCCACGGTACCGGCCAAGCTCGACCGACTTGAGTTCAACCCGTTCAGCCTGGAACTGACGTTGTGGGGATTACGAGTCGGAGAGCCCGGCAAGGAACAAGTCGGATTCGAACGGTTTTACACCAACCTGCAAGCCGACAGCCTCTGGACCAAAGCCTTGCACTTGGCAGACGTGCAACTGGACAAACCCAAGACTGAGTTGCTGTTCAGTAAAGATGGCTCGCTCAATCTGACGCGGCTTTTCAAATTACCGGCCAGCGAGCCAACGCCCGCCGCACCCGACAGCAAACCCTTCCCGATGCGCATCGATAGCATCAAACTGGCTGACGGCTATTTGCACTTCGCCGACTTACGCCCAAGTGAACCCATTGAGTTTGTGTATGACTCCATGAACCTTGAGCTGAAAAACCTCAGCACCCTGCCCGATGACAACGCCGACATGACCCTTGTGGCTGCGGGCCCTGAGGGCGGGCGTATTGATTGGAGCGGCACACTGAGCCTGATTCCAATTGCCTCCGAGGGCAAACTCAAAGTCACAGACGGAAAGATGAAAGTCTGGTGGCCTTATGTGCGTGACGCCCTGCCGCTGGCCTTGGAAGACGGCGTGTTGAATTTCAGTACGGACTACAAACTGAATCTGGCCAAAGACACCGAGATGGTTCTGAGTAATGCCACAGCCAGTATCGCTCCCTTCAAAATCAACGCCCCCGACGGCCGCCCGCTGGTACGCCTAGAGCGCTTGGATGTCAGCGACACCACTGTGGACCTGGCCAAACAACAAGTGGTGGTTGGCAAGATCAACAGCAAGAATCTCGAAACCTGGGCTACACGCGAGAAAGACGGTCAACTTGATTGGCAAAAGCTGTTTGCCAGCGCTCCAGAAAAAACGACATCAAAAACCAAAGCCCCTGAGGCCGTCACGGTTGAAGCGCCAAAACCCGCGCCCGTAGCGCCCAGCAAGCCTTGGCAGGTACTGCTCAAGGATGTGCAACTTCGCGACTATCGCGTGCACCTTGCTGATAAAGAGCCAAAAACCCCAGTAGCGCTGGATATTGGCCCACTCAATCTGGATCTGAAAAACTTCGACAGCCTGAATCAATCACCCTTTACCCTCAACCTCGATACCGGGGTGGGCAAGCAAGGCAAGCTGACCGCTACGGGGGACGTTAACCTCAGCCCGATCAACGCCAAGCTCAAGGTCACAACCAAAGACATCGATCTGCGCATTGCTCAGGCTTATATCGAGCCATTTATTCGCCTGGAGCTACGTAGCGGCATGCTCGGCAGTGACTTGGCCGTCAACCTAAAAAGTGTTGAGCCGCTGGCGTTTACCGTAGATGGCCGAGCGCAGATTGATCAACTGCACACACTGGACACACTGAAAGATCGTGACTTCCTCAAGTGGCAGCGCTTGGTACTCGATGGCGTGAAGTATCAACATGGCGACACGCTCTCGATTGCCAGCGTCAATTTTGCACAACCCTATGTGCGTTTTATGATCAACGACGATCGCACCACCAACATCGATGACCTGCTGATCCCGCAGCCGGCCAACAGCAGCGCAAAAAGTGCTGCCAAGCCCGCGGCAAGCAAAGAAAAACCTCTGGGCATCCATATTGGCGGGATTGCGATCAATGACGGCTCAGCCAACTTTGCTGACTTTAGCCTGACGCCAAATTTTGCCACGGCCATTCAACAGCTCAACGGCCAAATCGGTAGCATCGATAGCCGCCGGGCCAAACCTGCCAGTGTGAATATCGCAGGCAAGGTGGATCGTTATGCACCCGTGACCATCAAAGGCAGCGTTAACCCGTTTGACCCAATGGCCAGCCTTGATATTGCCACCAGCTTCAAACGTGTCGAGCTCACAACCTTGACGCCTTACTCGGGCAAGTTTGCCGGTTACCGTATCCGCAAGGGTCGTTTGAGTCTGGATGTTCACTATTTGATTACCAAAGGTCAGCTCAAGGCTGAGAACAAAGTGATCATCGAGCAATTACAACTGGGCGAAAAAGTCGACAGCCCGGACGCGGTCAATCTGCCACTAAAACTGGCGATTGCATTACTCAAGGACAGTGACGGCACCATCTCTATTGAACTGCCGGTCACGGGTGACCTGAATAACCCGCAATTCAGCGTGATGCCCATTGTCTGGCAAACATTGCGCAACTTAGTGGTGCGAGCCGCGCAGGCGCCGTTCAAGCTATTAAGCGGCCTGGTCACCGGCGGCGGTGCCGAGGATTTGGGCACCGTATCGTTCGCCCCCGGATCGAGTGAGCTGAGCCCGCAAGCGCAGAAGGCTCTGGACTCCTTGGCCAGCGCCTTGAAACAACGCCCAACATTGCGTTTGGAGATTGAAGGCACAGCGGCACAAAGCAGCGACGGCCCGCATATTGCGCAGGATCGCCTAGAGCGCGAATACCAATACAACTATTACAAGATCCTCCAACGCCGAGGCGACAAGGTGCCTGCACAAGCGTCGTTGCTTAAGGTTCCAGACGATGAAAAAGGCCCCTTGCTGGAAGGGATTTATCGCACACGCTTGAAACAACAACCGCCTGCCGAATGGGCCAAGTTAAGCCGCGACGAACGTGCAAGCAAAATGAGCGCCGCCCTGATCGACTTCTGGAGCAAGAGCGAAGTGCTTCTGCGCCAACTGGGTCAAGAACGTGCCAGCAGCATCAAGGATTACCTGGTGGACAAAGGCCAACTGGCAGATGACCGTGTGTACTTTGTCGATGCCACCCTGGGTGAAGCTGAAAGTGACGGCCGAGTCGTTTCGCCACTGCATCTGGATAGCGAGTAAGTTGCACCCATAAGCTCAGTACAACATGCCGTAGGACAGCAGCTTTTTTCTGCCCTAAATAGAACAGCCCCCCGACGCAAACGCCGGGGGGCTGTAATGACCACATCCTTGTGGCCGTCGCATGAACCCTTCTAAAAGCTGGCAGGTGTAACACTTCAATCACCTGTTACAGCCTTCCTCGGGTCAACGAGGTAGACGCATTACTCAGATTTCAGGCCATCAGCCGAAACGGCTTGAACACCTTTGATTTTCTTGGCGATATCAACCGCGATTTTTTTCTGTGCGTCAGTCACTGCAACAGTGGAGGAAAGGGAAACCACACCTTTGTTGGTTTCGACCTTGATGTCAGTGCCCGGAATGCCTTTTTCTGTCAGCAGGTCGGATTTAACTTTGGTTGTGATCCAAGTATCAGAAGTAGCTTCCTTGGCTTTGGTGACTTCGCCCGCAGCCACGACCATTGGTGCTTGAGTGGTTGCTTGGGCAGCAAATGCAGCGTTTGCCATGGTCAGGGTCAGAGCGGTGGCAGTTGCAGCAGCGATAGCAAACTTCTTCATACGAGTAACTCCTGTCTTCTTCAGAATCTGCGCTGTATCACAGCAGCAGGGTTATCAGTACTGTTGCAGGGGCTGTGCCAACTTTTAATAAAAAATAAATCGTTATAAATCAATGAGTTGCAGATTATCGATTTTATGTCCGTCGTGCAGATTGCATGACCCTTGCCAATCCTGCATGCAAGTTGCGGCTTTTGGCTCATGGCCTTTAGCCCTCGACCCAAACTTTATTGCAGCCATAAAAAAAGGACCCCGAAGGGTCCTTTCTCAAGCCGGGGAGTTGGGAGCGATTAAGCTTCCGACGCCTTTGCAGCAGCGACGTCCTTGATGGACAGCTTGATACGGCCGCGGTTGTCCACGTCCAGTACCAACACTTCTACTTCCTGACCTTCCTTCAGAATGTCAGTCACTTTCTCAACGCGAGCATCGCTCAGCATAGAGATGTGAACCAGACCGTCTTTACCTGGCAGGATGTTAACGAATGCGCCGAAGTCGACGATGCGCTCAACCTTGCCCACGTAGATCTTGCCGATCTCAGCTTCTGCGGTGATGCCCAGAACGCGCTGACGCGCTGCTTCGGCAGCTTCTTTGGTTTCGCCGAAGATCTTGATCGAACCGTCGTCTTCGATGTCGATCGAAGCTTTGGTTTCTTCACAGATCGCACGAATGGTCGCGCCGCCTTTACCGATAACATCACGGATTTTGTCGGTGTCGATCTTCATCGCGATCATGGTCGGCGCGTTAGCCGACAGTTCGTTGCGCGACACAGCGATGATCTGGTTCATCTGACCCAAGATGTTCAGGCGAGCGTCCAGGGCTTGGCCCAGTGCGATCTCCATGATTTCTTCGGTGATGCCTTTGATCTTGATGTCCATCTGCAGCGCGGTAACACCTTTGGCGGTACCCGCTACTTTGAAGTCCATGTCGCCCAAGTGGTCTTCGTCACCCAGGATGTCGGTCAGAACAGCGAACTTCTCGCCTTCTTTAACCAGACCCATAGCGATACCGGCAACAGGTGCCTTCATCGGTACGCCTGCGTCCATCAGAGCCAGAGAAGCGCCGCAGACCGAAGCCATAGAGCTGGAGCCGTTGGACTCGGTGATTTCCGACACAACACGGATGGTGTACGGGAACACGTCAGCAGCAGGCAGCATGGCCTGAACCGAACGGCGTGCCAGACGGCCGTGACCGATTTCGCGACGACCAGCGCCACCCATACGACCACACTCACCTACCGAGAACGGAGGGAAGTTGTAGTGCAGCATGAACGGGTCTTTTTTCTCGCCTTCCAGGGTGTCGAGCAATTGCGCGTCACGGGCAGTACCCAGCGTGGCAACTACCAGAGCCTGAGTTTCACCACGGGTGAACAGAGCCGAACCGTGGGTTTTTGGCAGAACACCTACTTCGATGTTCAGAGGGCGAACAGTCTTGGTGTCGCGACCATCGATACGTGGCTTGCCGTTAACGATGTTTTCGCGAACGGTGCGGTATTCGATTTCGCCGAAAGCGGCTTTAACTTCGCTGGAAGAAGGCTGGCCTTCTTCACCGGACAGCTTAGCCACAACCTGATCTTTCAGCTCGCCAAGGCGCGCGTAACGATCGGCCTTAACGGTGATGGTGTAGGCCTGGGAGATCGCTTCGCCGAACTCGGCACGAATAGCGCCCAGCAGTGCAGTGGCTTCTGGCTGTGGAGCCCAGTCCCATGTAGGTTTTGCAGCTTCGGCAGCCAGCTCTTTAACAGCCTGGATAACGACTTGGAATTCGTCATGGGCGAACAGTACAGCGCCCAGCATTTGGTCTTCGGTCAGCTCTTTGGCTTCCGACTCAACCATCAACACGGCTTCCGAAGTACCGGCAACAACCATGTCCAGGCTCGACGCGGCCAGTTGCTCGTAAGTCGGGTTCAGCAGGTAGCCAGTGCTTTCGTGGAACGCAACGCGGGCAGCGCCGATTGGGCCATCAAAAGGAATACCGGAGATTGCCAACGCAGCCGAAGTACCGATCATTGCAGCAACGTCTGGATCAGTTTTTTTGCTGGTGGACAGAACGGTGCAAACAACCTGCACTTCGTTCATGAAGCCTTCTGGGAACAGCGGACGGATCGGACGGTCGATCAGACGCGAAGTCAGGGTTTCTTTCTCGGAAGGGCGACCTTCACGCTTGAAGAAACCGCCTGGGATTTTACCCGCGGCGTAGGTTTTTTCTTGGTAGTGAACCGACAGAGGGAAGAAGCCCTTGCCTGGATCAGCTTGCTTGGAACCGACTACAGTCACCAATACGCTGACGTCGTCGTCAACGGTGACCAATACTGCGCCGGAGGCCTGACGGGCGATACGGCCAGTCTCGAGGGTGACGGTCGACTGACCGAATTGGAATTTTTTGATAACCGGGTTCACGGTGTCCTACCTTCTCTTTGTGGCTCTTGGGGAACTGGTTTCTTGCGAAATTATTGGCCAGTGTCAGGCCCTAGCCCGACTCAAGATGCTTACGAAAACGGCCCTTAGGCGAGAGTTTTGGTAAGAATCCGGTTAGTCCAAATAAAACTTGAGGCTGGAAGCCTGACATGCGCCTGCGGGAAACCCGCAAACACACGACAGACGACCAGCCTCTAGCAACATCGCTATTAGCGACGCAGACCCAGGCGAGCGATCAGCGTTTTGTAACGCTCAACGTTCTTACCTTTGAGGTAGTCCAGCAGCTTGCGACGCTGGTTTACCATGCGGATCAGACCACGACGGGAGTGGTGGTCTTTGCTGTTTGCTTTGAAGTGACCTTGCAGCGTGTTGATGTTAAAGGTCAGCAGTGCAACCTGCACTTCTGGAGAACCTGTATCACCTGGAGCTTGCTGGTAGTCAGCTACGATTTCTGCTTTGTGTTCAACTGTCAGTGCCATGAGGCATTTCCTTTCTTTAGGGGTCTGCTTGCGAACAAGACAGATCCAATAGGCCGAGGACAAATCCTCGTATTTATAAATGAGATGTGACCGTGCCTAATAACAGCCACCCTCGTTCCAGTCCGGCCAAAGAGTATTACATCTTGGGCCAGCCTGTTCCGGTCATTCTGACCGAATCAGTCGACGCGGCGCGATGCGCCCGTCTTCGCTCACTTCACCGATACCGATAAAGCGACCGTTGTGATCTTGTACCCGCACCATGCCGAACTTCGGTGCATCTGGAGCGCGAACCGGTTGGCCATTGAGCCAATAGAATGCGCTGTGCTCCGAGAAGTGCAGCAAAGGCCAGTCCAGCAAACCGCTGTCCGATGGCATCAAGAAGCGATCAACTGCTTCGTTGCCACCTTCTGCATGTACCGCTTCAAGCTCTTCCAGGGTGACCGTTTGGGCCAGACTGAAAGGACCTGCCTGCGTACGACGCAGTTGTGCAACATACGCTCCGCAACCCAGTGCTTCACCGATATCTTCCACAAGGGTACGGATATAGGTGCCTTTGGTGCAGTCAACCGCCAAGCGCGCCGTGTCGCCTTCGCTGGCCAGTAATTCGAGGCGGGTAATAGTAACAGAACGCGGTTCACGCTCCACCACTTCGCCTGCACGAGCCAACTTGTAAAGCGGCTGACCATCGCGCTTGAGCGCAGAGTACATCGGCGGTATCTGACTGATTTGCCCACGAAATTTAGGCAAAACAGCTTCGATATCGGCGCGACCAACGGTCACTGGGCGAGTCTGTAAAACCTCACCTTCAGCATCTGCCGTGGTAGTGGTCTTGCCCAATTGCATCAAGGTTTCATAACCCTTGTCAGAATCGAGCAGGTATTGCGAAAACTTGGTGGCTTCGCCAAAGCACAGCGGCAGTACGCCACTGGCCAAGGGATCGAGGCTACCGGTGTGCCCTGCCTTCTCGGCATTGAGCAGCCAGCGAACTTTCTGCAAGGCCGCGTTGGACGTAAATCCTAGTGGCTTGTCGAGCAGGATGATGCCGCTGACGTTACGACGAATACGCTTAACCTGAGCCACCAGTTACTCCTTGGTGTCTTCGGGTGCGGTTGTTTCAGGGTGCTGATTATCTTCAGCCACTGCACGCTCAATCAAGGCGGACAGGTGAGCACCACGCACAACGCTTTCGTCGTAGTGGAAGTGCAACTGTGGAACGCTGCGCAGCTTCATTTCACGCGCCAGTTGCATGCGCAAGAAGCCCGCTGCCGAGTTCAGCACCTTGATGGTCTGAGCAATATCTGCGGCGTTGTCCTGCCCCATCACGGTGATGAAGATTTTAGCGTGACCAACGTCACGGCTAACTTCAACAGCAGTAATGGTGACCAGACCCACTCGTGGGTCTTTGACTTCACGACGGATCAGCTGTGCCAGCTCACGCTGCATCTGATCGCCGATACGTTGGGTACGGCTATATTCTTTTGCCATGTCTTGTTACCTGTTACTCACCCATGGGAAACCCATGCGTTCTGAAAGCGGCAAACGCCCGGCCAGACATAAGCCGGACCGGGCGTTGCGTTTAGAGTCCAGGCCGAGCGCGCTGCATGGGCATGCGACGGCTCGTCCTCGCTCTTGAGGCTCGCGATTTAGAGGCTGCGAGCAACCTGGACCTTCTCGAACACTTCGATCTTGTCACCGACTTTAACGTCGTTGTAGCTCTTGACGCCGATACCGCATTCCATGCCGGCACGCACTTCGGACATGTCATCTTTAAAGCGACGCAGGGATTCCAGCTCGCCTTCGTAGATAACAATGTCTTCACGCAATACGCGGATAGGACGGTTACGGTGAACAACACCTTCCAGCACCATACAACCTGCAACCGCACCAAACTTAGGCGAACGGAACACGTCGCGGACTTCAGCAATACCCAGGATGTTCTCCCGAACGTCGCTGCCAAGCATGCCGGTAAGGGCTTTCTTGACGTCTTCGATGATGTCGTAGATGACGTTGTAGTAACGCATGTCCAGGCCTTCTTGCTCGACAATCTTGCGAGCGCCAGCATCAGCACGCACGTTGAAACCGAACAATACAGCGTTGGAGGCCAGTGCCAAGTTAGCATCGCTCTCGGTGATACCACCGACACCGCCGCCCACTACGCGCACTTGCACTTCTTCGTTACCCAGGCCGCTTAGAGCGCCCTGCAGAGCTTCCAACGAACCACGGACGTCAGATTTGAGGACGATGTTAAGCGTCTTCTTCTCTTCCTGGCCCATGTTCTCGAAGATGTTTTCCAGCTTGCCTGCGTGAGCACGCGCCAGTTTCACTTCGCGGAATTTGCCTTGACGGAACAGGGCAACTTCACGCGCCTTCTTCTCGTCAGTCATCACGCTCATTTCGTCGCCAGCATCTGGCGTACCATCCAGGCCGAGAATCTCGACAGGGATGGACGGACCGGCTTCCTTGATAGGCTTGCCGTTCTCATCGAGCATGGCGCGGATGCGACCGTAGTTGGAACCAACCAGTACCATGTCGCCTTGGCGCAGAGTACCGTCTTGAACCAGAACAGTTGCTACAGGACCGCGGCCTTTGTCCAGACGGGACTCAACAACTACGCCACGGCCAGGAGCCGATGGAGTTGCTTTGAGTTCCAGAACTTCAGCTTGCAGCAATACTGCTTCGAGCAACTCGTCAACGCCGGTACCCATTTTCGCCGAGACCGAAACAAACGGAGTGTCACCACCCCACTCTTCCGACGTTACGCCGTGAACGGACAATTCGCTACGAATGCGATCGAGGTCAGCACCTGGCTTATCGATTTTGTTCACTGCAACAACCAACGGCACACCAGCCGCTTTCGCATGCTGAACAGCTTCGATGGTTTGCGGCATTACGCCGTCGTCTGCAGCAACAACCAGAATCACGATGTCAGTTGCCTTGGCACCACGTGCACGCATTGCGGTAAACGCAGCGTGACCCGGGGTGTCGAGGAACGTGACCATGCCGCGTTCGGTTTCAACGTGGTATGCACCGATGTGCTGAGTAATACCACCGGCTTCGCCAGCAGCTACCTTGGCACGACGGATGTAGTCGAGCAGGGATGTTTTACCGTGGTCAACGTGGCCCATTACGGTCACAACTGGCGCACGGGAGAACGACTCACCTTCGAACTTCAGGGACTCAGCCAAGGAATCTTCCAGGGCATTGTCGCTCACCAGAGTCACTTTATGGCCCAGTTCTTCAGCAACCAGTTGGGCAGTTTCCTGATCCAGTACCTGGTTGATGGTTGCTGGAGTACCCAGCTTAAACATGAACTTGATGACTTCAGCAGCCTTGACCGACATTTGTGCAGCCAAATCGCCGACAGTGATGGTCTCGCCAATCTGTACGTCACGAACTACAGGGCCGGTAGGGCTCTGGAAACCGTGAGCGTTACGCTTCTTCAGCTTGCCCTTGCCACGACCACCGCGACGGAAGCTATCGCTTTCTTCATCGGAAGTGCGCGGAGCAACACGTGGTGTCGGTGCTTTTTCTTTAACAGAAGCACGATGCGGCGCGTTCTTGCGATCGCCGTCACCACTACCGCGACGGTTGTTGTCGTCAGCACGTGGTTTGTCTGGGCGACGCTGCTCGTCACGCTTGCGCGCATCTGCTGCTGGAGCAGGGGCTGCTGCCGGTGCAGCTTGCACGGGTGCAGGTGCTGCAACAGCTGGTGCGGCAGACGGAGTAGCTGGCTGGCGGCGCGCTTCTTCTTCGGCGCGACGCTTGGACTCTTCTTCAGCCTTTTGACGTGCGGCATTTTCTACTGCACGGCGTTCATCCATCTCACGCTTACGCTCGGCTTCGATTTCTTCCGGGCTACGCTGTACGAAGACTTTCTTCTTACGTACTTCAACGCTAATGCTTTTGCTACCAGCTACACGCAGGGTACTGGTGGTTTTACGCTGCAAAGTGATTTTGCGCGGTTCTTCCACTTTCGCCTTGTGGCTGCTTTTCAAGTGAGTCAGCAGAGCTTGCTTCTCACTGTCGGTTACATTCTGCTCGGCGGCGTTGTGCGGCAGACCTGCCTCACGCATCTGCTGCAACAGGCGCTCAACCGGTGTTTTGACCTCATCGGCCAGTTGTTTCACCGTGACTTGCGTCATGCATTTCTCTCCTCAGGCCGCGCCTAATTACTCGAACCAATGGGCTCGGGCGGCCATGATCAACTTGCCGGCACGATCAGAGTCAATGCCGTCGATGTCGAGCAGGTCGTCAATAGACTGCTCGGCCAGGTCTTCGCGGGTAATTACGCCGCGCACCGCCAGTTCCATCGCCAAATCCTTGTCCATACCCTCAAGCGAGAGCAGGTCTTCGGCCGGATGGGCGTCTGCCAGCTTTTCCTCAGTAGCGATGGCTTTAGTCAACAAACGATCCTTGGCCCGAGCGCGAAGCTCGTTGACGGTATCTTCGTCAAAGCCATCGATGTTGAGCATTTCCTCCACCGGTACGTAGGCAATCTCTTCCAGGCTAGTAAAGCCTTCATCAACCAGTACCTGCGCCAGGTCTTCATCAACTTCAAGTTCTTCGATGAAGTTGCGCAGAATGTCGCCGGTTTCTGCTTGCTGCTTAGCCTGGATGTCCGATTCGGTCATCACGTTCAGGGTCCAGCCAGTCAACTGGCTAGCCAAACGTACGTTCTGACCGCCGCGACCAATCGCCTGGGCCAGATTGTCAGCGCCAACGGCGATGTCCATTGCATGGGCATCTTCGTCGACAATAATTGCCGCCACTTCAGCAGGCGACATTGCGTTGATCACGAACTGCGCCGGGTTGTCATCCCAAAGGACGATATCCACTCGCTCTCCGCCTAGTTCGCCGGACACTGCCTGAACACGCGAACCACGCATGCCAATGCAGGCACCTTGCGGATCAATGCGTTTGTCTTTGGAGCGAACGGCTATTTTAGCGCGTGATCCAGGATCGCGGGAGGCCGCCATCACTTCGATCAGGCCCTCAGCGATTTCTGGCACTTCGATACGGAACAGTTCAATCAACATCTCTGGCGCTGTACGCGACAGAATCAGTTGAGGGCCACGGTTCTCGGTGCGAATTTCTTTCAACAGTGCGCGAAGGCGTACACCCACGCGGAAAGTTTCACGCGAGATGATGTCTTCACGAGCCAGCAACGCTTCTGCGTTGTTGCCCAGATCAACGATCACATTGTCACGTGTAACTTTTTTAACTGTGCCAGAAATAATTTCGCCAAGACGCTCGCGATAGGCATCAACGACTTGAGCACGCTCAGCTTCGCGGACTTTTTGCACAATGACCTGCTTGGCCGTTTGTGCAGCGATCCGACCAAATTCGATAGAATCGATTTTCTCTTCGATAATATCGCCAGCTACAGCGCCTGGCTGTTTCGCTTGGGCCTGGTCTACCGCCAACTCGATTGCTGGATCATCCAGATCTTCGTCTTCGACCACAGTCCAGCGACGGAAAGTCTCATAGTTACCGGTGTGGCGATTGATTTCCACACGCAGTTCGACTTCGTCTTCAAAGCGCTTTTTAGTAGCGGTGGCCAGAGCCAGCTCCAGCGCTTCAAAAATAACGTTTGCCGGTACGCCCTTTTCATTGGACACCGACTCAACAACCAGCAGTACTTCTTTGCTCATCGTACGCCTCGCCTTTCGCAAGCCATTGGATCCGCGGGATCCGCGTCTCAGTCAAAACTGGGAATAATGTTGGCCTTGTCGATCATATCGATCGGCAACAGGAACTCGTGGTCTTCTACTTGCACCACAATATCCTGCTCCTCTACGCCGCGCAGAAGGCCCTGAAAGTTGCGACGCCCTTCAAAAGGCGATCGCAGCTTGATCTTCACTTGCTCACCGACATACTGGGCAAACTGTTCAAGAGTGAACAGTGGGCGTTCCATGCCAGGAGAAGAAACTTCAAGGGTGTATTCAACAGCGATAGGATCTTCGACATCCAGAACGCCGCTGATTTGACGGCTGACAATGGCACAGTCATCCACCAATACGCCGCCTTCCTTGTCGATATACACACGCAACATTGAATGGCGGCCTTGAGCCGAAAATTCAATACCCCAGCATTCATAGCCAAGGGCCACGATCACCGGGGCCAACAAGTCCTGCAACTGTTCTAGCTTGCTCGACACCTGAACCCCCTGTGCATGTTTGTGCATGCTGTGCAAAATGAAAAAATGGGCGAAGCGCCCATCTCTGAAACGTCGTTGAATACCGACGCTATAAAGTGTCCAGTTAACAAAAAGCCCCTAAGAAGGGGCTCCGCTAAAACTGGTTGCGGGAGCCGGATTTGAACCGACGACCTTCGGGTTATGAGCCCGACGAGCTACCAGACTGCTCCATCCCGCGACAAAGCTGGAGCGGAAGTATACGGTTGATCCTTTTCAGGGTCAATCCAACCTTCCACATACAAGAAAGCCCGCTACTGCGGGCATTCTTGATAATTGGTACCGAGAAGGGGACTCGAACCCCTACACCCTATGGGCACAACCACCTCAAGGTTGCGTGTCTACCAATTCCACCACCTCGGCAATACAACGTTACATCATGAAACCCGTTTTACTTTTGCTCTTGAGCTGGAGGTACGTCAGTCGCTGGAGTAGCCGACTTTTGCTCATTAAGCACCGGAACATCATCTGAAGCCGGCTTTTGCTTTGGAACTTCCAATACCGCTGGATCTGGCAAACCTACTTGAGTCAGCTGTTTAGCTTCTTCTTTAGCAAAGTAACCTAACCCCAAGCTGGTTATGAAAAAACCTGCGGCGAGTATAGCAGTAAACTTACTAAGAAAGGTAGAGGAACCTTGGCTTCCGAACACAGTATTTGATGCCCCTGCGCCGAAAGATGCTCCTGCATCCGCTCCTTTACCCTGTTGCAGCAATACCAAGGCAATTACACCCAATGCTGTCAGCAGATGAAAAACAATTACGACCTTATCCAGCATTTTTCAGTTTCCTGCGGCACGAATGATCGCACCGAACTCATCTGCATTCAGGGAAGCCCCACCAATGAGTCCCCCATCGATATCCGGCATGCTGAACAATTCGACCGCATTGGCCGCCTTCACGCTGCCGCCGTATAGAAGCCGCACACCTTGTGCGACCTCAGAATTCTGTTGCGCCAGTTGTGCGCGAATGGCCGCATGCACATCTTGCGCCTGCTGCGGTGACGCAGTCAGCCCAGTACCAATAGCCCAGACCGGCTCGTATGCAATCACAGCATTTACAAAAGCATCAATGCCAAACTCGTCAATTACGACATTCAACTGACGCCTTACCACTTCAAGCGTTTGTCCCGCTTCGCGCTGCTCCAGGGTCTCCCCTATGCACAGCACTGGCGTCAAACCAGAGGCTTGGACCGCTGCAAACTTGCGATTGAGCATCTCATCCTGCTCACCCAGAATCAGGCGACGCTCAGAGTGCCCCACAAGCACCAGCTTGCAACCTGCATCTGCCAACTGGCCAGATGAAATCTCGCCAGTCAGAGCGCCCTGCCCCGGCTCCACTGCCGCATCCTGAGCACCGATCAAAATCGGTGCGCCTTGCAAGCCATTGATAACACGATCAATAAACAGCTGAGGCGGGAATACTGCAACATCAACATCGTTTGGCAAGACCAGACTACGCAGACCGTCGATCAGCTCAGCGACGCTGGCGCGGGTACCGTGCATCTTCCAGTTACCAGCTACCATAGTGCGACGCATGCTTTACCTCGTCGGTCAAAGTGGGCGCAGATGTTACCCAACCACATCCGCGCTGGCAAGCCGAATTCAGGCACAAACTTCACTTACCAGTTTTGCCAGCTCTTCGGCATAGCCGCGAACCATGTTTTCGTCATCACCTTCAACCATGACACGAACCAACGGCTCAGTACCCGACTTACGCAAAAGCACTCGACCACGACCATTCATAGCCTCAGTTACGCGCGCGCAAGCCTCTTTAACAGCAGGGTGCTCAACCGGGTTTACTCCACCCGCAAATCGCACATTCAGTAGCACCTGAGGACACTTACGCAAGGCTTGACGCGCTTGAGCCAAGCTTTCTTCGCGACGACGCAACGACAGCAACACTTGAAGCGCCGCAATAATTGCATCGCCGGTAGTGGTGTGCTGGAAGCAAACGATATGCCCGGAGTTCTCCCCGCCAACCTGCCAATCACGCTCTTGCAAGCCCGCAATAACATAGCGGTCACCCACATTGGCGCGCACAAACGGAATACCCAAGTCCGCCAAAGCAAGCTCAAGGCCGAGATTACTCATCAGCGTACCCACCACGCCGCCCTGTAACTTGCCTCGCTCGTGCAGATCGCGCGCGATGATGAAAAGCAGCTCATCACCATCAACAATTGCTCCTGTATGGTCGACCATCAGAACCCGGTCACCATCACCATCAAAAGCAATACCCAGGTCTGCGTGCTCAGCCAAGACTGCCGCCTGCAACTGCCCCATGTGGGTCGACCCACAATTGTCATTAATGTTCAGACCATTAGGCTGAGCCGAAAGCACAGTTACCTGCGCACCCAACTCCTTGAACACGCTTGGAGCCACCTTATAAGTGGCACCATGAGCACAATCGATAACAATTTTCAGCCCATTGAAATTGGTGCTGGTCGGCACACTGCTTTTACAGAATTCAATATAACGACCCGACGCATCATTGATACGCGACACCTTGCCCAGCCTGCCCGAATCAACAACAGTCATGGGAGCTTCCAACAGCTCCTCGATCATCAATTCAACTTCGTCAGGCAGCTTAGTGCCCTCACCCGAAAAGAATTTGATCCCATTATCATCGTGCGGATTGTGCGAAGCGCTGATCACGATGCCCGCCTCAGCGTGAAAAGTACGCGTGAGATAAGCAATCGCCGGCGTGGGCATTGGCCCCAACAGCATCACATCAGCCCCAGCAGCAGACAAACCAGCCTCTAAAGCAGATTCAAACATATAGCCTGAGATGCGCGTGTCCTTGCCGACCAAAATCCGGCATGCACCCATACTGCGAAATGCCATACCAGCCGCCCAACCCAACTTGAGCATGAAATCAGGTGTAATGGGATAAACGCCGACCCGACCGCGAATGCCGTCGGTGCCAAAGTATTTCTTCGTCATAAGTACTCCATCATTCTTAGTCGGCGGACTCTACCGCTGCGATCATCCGTACCACATCAACTGTCTCAGCAACGTCATGAACACGCAAAATACGCGCTCCCTTAGTCACCGCCAGCGCAGCCAGCGCCAAGCCACCATATAGGCGCTCGTTCACAGGCCGACCTAACGTCTGGCCTATCATCGTTTTACGCGAGACACCCACCAGCAACGGGCGCCCCAACCGATGCAGGGCATCCATATGCTTAAACAAACTCAAGTTGTGCTGGAGCGTTTTAGCAAAGCCAAATCCTGGATCAAGCACAATGCGCTCAGGCGAAATTCCGGCAGCCGCACACTGATCCATCCGGTCGACCAAAAACGCAGAAACCTCACCCACAAGATCACCGTACTGAGGATTGTCCTGCATATCACCCGGCTCACCGAGCATATGCATTAGACATATCGGCAAACCTGTCGCCGCCGCAGCCTGCAAGGCGCCTTCGCGACGCAGTGAACGCACATCATTAATAAGCCCCGCACCCAAGCGCGCGACTTCAGTCATAACGATAGGGGCTGAGGTATCCACAGAGATAATCACATCAAGTTCGCGGCTGATGCGCTCCACTACAGGCGCGACACGATCAACCTCTTCTTGTGGCGTGACTACGCGCGCACCTGGGCGCGTTGACTCTCCACCCACATCAATAAGGGTAGCGCCCGCCAGGACCATCGCTTGCGCATGACGCAAAGCAGCATCCTGCTGAGCGAAGCGCCCACCGTCGGAAAAAGAGTCAGGGGTGACATTGAGAATACCCATAACATGCGTATGGGCTAAATCAAGAACCCGGTTGCCGCAAGGCAACCGGGTCAGGGACTGAACAGAAGTCATTTCAAGCCTTATTGATCAGCCGCAGGGCCGCCGATAGGTGTTTCCGGGCGCTCGGTTTTATCCAACGTTGGAGCAGTCGGAGTACCGCTACCACCACCTTCCCAGTCACGCGGTTCGCGTGGAGGGCGGCCAGCCATAATGTCATCAATCTGATCAGCATCGATCGTCTCGTACTTCATCAAAGCGTCAGCCATGGCCTCCAGCTTGTCACGATTGTCCGTCAGGATCTGCTTGGCCGTGCCGTAACACTGATCAATGATGCTGCGCACTTCAGAGTCAATCAGCTTGGCGGTTTCACCGGAAACACTCGAGTTCTGACCACCACCACGCCCCAAATACGACTCTTCGTCTTCGGCATACATCAACGGCCCCAGCTTCTCGGACAAACCCCACTTGGTCACCATGTTCCGAGCGATTTGACTGGCCCGCATGATGTCGTTGGACGCGCCCGTGGTCACACCATCAAAGCCCAAGGTCATTTCTTCAGCGATGCGACCGCCATACAGCGAACAAATCTGGCTAATCAGCGCTCGCTTGGACAGGCTGTAGCGATCCTCTTCCGGCAGGAACATGGTCACACCCAAAGCGCGACCACGAGGAATGATCGACACCTTGTAAACCGGATCATGCTCTGGAACAACGCGACCAACAATTGCGTGGCCCGCTTCGTGATAAGCCGTGTTGCGCTTTTCTTTATCCGACATGACCATCGATTTGCGCTCGGCGCCCATCATGATCTTGTCTTTAGCCAGCTCAAACTCTTTCATCTCGACAACACGCTTACCGGTGCGCGCCGCGAACAACGAAGCTTCGTTGACCAAGTTAGCCAAGTCAGCACCCGAGAAGCCCGGTGTACCGCGCGCAATCACTGCAGGCTGAACATCATCACCCATTGGCACTTTACGCATATGCACTTTGAGGATCTGTTCGCGACCACGAATATCCGGCAAGCCAACGACTACTTGACGGTCAAAACGACCTGGACGCAACAGCGCAGGGTCGAGTACGTCAGGACGGTTAGTGGCAGCAATCACAATGATGCCGTCGTTCATTTCAAAGCCGTCCATCTCAACCAGCAACTGGTTAAGGGTCTGCTCACGCTCATCATGACCGCCGCCCATGCCATTGCCACGGTGACGACCTACCGCATCAATCTCATCGATGAAGATGATGCAAGGTGCGTGCTTTTTAGCCTGTTCAAACATGTCACGAACACGGCTTGCACCAACACCCACAAACATTTCAACGAAGTCAGAGCCAGAGATCGTGAAAAACGGCACTTTGGCTTCACCGGCAATCGCCTTGGCGATCAGGGTCTTACCCGTGCCTGGCGGGCCAACCATCAGCACACCACGAGGAATTCGTCCGCCCAACCGCTGGAACTTGCCCGGATCACGGAGAAACTCAACCAGCTCACCCACTTCTTCTTTGGCTTCATCACAACCCGCTACGTCAGCCAGAGTCGTTTTGACCTGATCTTCAGATAACAGACGCGCCTTGCTCTTGCCAAAGCTCATCGGGCCGCCTTTACCACCGGCACCGCCCTGCATTTGACGCATGAAAAACATGAAGACCGCAATAATTACCAGAATAGGGAAGCTTGCAACCAGCAGCTGAGTCCAGATGCTTTGTTGCTCAGGTAATTTGCCCTCAACAGTCACATGGTTATCCACCAAGTCACCGATCAAACCGTTGTCCTGAATTGCCGGACGAATGGTTTTGAAGGTATCGCCATCACTGCGCTTGCCGGTAATCACGTAGCCATCCACGGCAACGCGCTCGACCTTGCCATCCTTAACTTGCTGGATGAAGTCGGAATAGTTGAGGGTTTGTGGCTCGTTTGGGCTGGAGAAGTTGTTCATCACTGTCACCAAGACAGCTGCGATGATCAACCACAGGATCAGATTCTTTGCCATATCGTTCAATTAGCTACCCTCTGAAGCAAGCTCCGCTACTGAAGCGTGCTTCGCATGATATTCACCGGCATAACTTACTACATTGCCTACAACCCTTGCAGGCTCCGTCTGTAACCCTTTGTGAAACTTTGACTACACAATATTCGTTATGCCAGATCTGTAAAGCGATACAAAAAAAGCTATCGCCTTAGTCAGAGACGCTCATCACTGGCAGAACCTTCCGCACCACGGAAGCCACGCCCCAGCAAATACTGCTCGCGGGACCGGTCTCGTGAAGACGAAGGCTTGCGCATCTGCACTTTGTCAAACACCTTACGAATGTCTTTGTGGTACTGATCGAAGCCTTCACCCTGGAAAACCTTAATCAGAAAATCACCACCTGGCCGTAACACCCGCCCGGCAAGATCCAATGCCAATTCGCAAAGGAACATCGCACGCGGCATATCTACAGCTGCCAATCCACTCATATTGGGGGCCATATCAGAAATCACAAGGTCTACTTGCGTATTTCCGACAGCCTCGAGGATCTGCGCAAGCACCGCATCCTCAGTAAAGTCACCTTTGATGAAGGTCACATCAGGAATGCTGTCCATGTCCAGGATGTCAGAAGCAATCAAACGTCCCTGACCGCCGATCAGACGACTGGTCACCTGCGACCAACCACCTGGAGCCGCGCCCAGATCAATAACTGTCATTCCCGGACGAATCAGGCGATCGCGCTCTTGAATCTCCAGCAGTTTGTAGCTGGCACGCGAGCGATACCCGTCTTTTTGCGCCATTTTGACGTACGGGTCGTTGAAATGCTCTTTCAGCCAGTTAAGGCTAGTCTTGGAACGGGCCACGGGCCACCTCAAAAATTTTAAACGGGTCGTGATTAACTGGGCGGTCTGGGACTCGCTCGGGTAAACTGGCCGCCGCTTTTTACAAGATCAGACACAGGGGTCAGATTATGCCGCTCACTCAAGAGCAGAAGAAACAGTACAAATCCATTGGCCACCATCTGAAACCAGTTTTGACTGTGGCTGACAATGGTTTGACTGAAGGTGTTTTAGCCGAACTCGAACGCGCATTGGGCGATCACGAGCTGATTAAAATCAAAGTCAACATTCTGGATCGCGAGTCCCGCTTGGAAGCCGTCGCACAAATGTGCAAGGCCGGCAAAGCAGAACTGGTACAGGTTATCGGCAAAATGGCGCTTCTGTACCGCAAAAACGTCAATGTAAACAAGCAACTGTCGAACATCCATCGTTTCAAGTGATGTCGACAAGGGTCAAGGGTGCGCCTGGCGCGCCCTGAAACTCTTCCAGAGTAAGCCCGAGAGCCATACAAACTGCCCGCGCAACGCATCAGGCAGCCAGAGACGCCCAACGCTCCACTTCCCCACTTGCTACATACCTCTTCACCAACAACGCTGCCGGTCACATTGCGGCCAGCACCGGTAAAAAATTCGCGTACAACCACTTCAAGCTGCCTACCCGAAAATCCGTGTCAGCAACCAAAACAGGGCGCCCGCACAAGGCGGGCGCTTTTTTTAGATGTGGCTTACTTTGACAATCTCGTACTCAATAACACCGCTTGGGGTCTTCACTGCCACCACATCACCCTCTTCCTTGGCAATCAAGGCACGAGCCAGTGGCGAACCTACGGAGATTTTCCCGAGTTTGAAGTCAGCTTCATCCTCACCAACGATCTGATAGGTCACACTGTCGTCAGTTTCAACGTTGGCGATCTCAACTGTCGTACCGAAAATCACCTTACCGGTATGAGGAATCGTCGTTACATCAATGATTACCGCGTTCTGCATACGGCCTTCAATGTCACGAATCCGCGCCTCAACCATACCTTGCTGCTCACGAGCAGCATGGTATTCAGCGTTTTCCTTCAGGTCGCCCAGCTCACGCGCAGTCCCGATGTCCTGGCTCAACTTAGGGCGAACCACCTTGGTCAGGTGTGCGTGTTCTTCTTCCAGGGCCTTTGCGCCCTGGACTGTCATTGGGTATTTGGTCATGCCTTCAATCCTGCGTGTAGGTCCTGCAAGCGACGTACGGTTTTTTCTGGACCGAATTTAAGCGCTTCACAGATCGCTTCGCCAGCAGCAATAGTCGTGGTGCAATAAATTTTGTGCTGCAAAGCATTGCGACGAATGGAGTAAGAGTCCGCAATCGACTGACGACCTTCGGTCGTGTTGATGATCAATGTCACTTCGTCATTCTTGATCATGTCGACCACGTGTGGGCGACCTTCGGTCACTTTATTCACACGACGCACCTTCAGGCCGGCCGCTTCGATGAACTTAGCTGTGCCAGCCGTCGAAACCACTTCAAAACCCAGCTCGATCAGGTCGCGCGCTACACCGGCAACCAACGGTTTGTCATCGTCACGCACACTGATGAACGCCACGCCGCCAGTTGGCAACACTTCGCTGGCACCCATCTGGGCCTTGGCAAAAGCCTCGCCGAAGGTGTCGCCAACGCCCATCACTTCGCCCGTAGACTTCATCTCAGGGCCGAGAATTGGGTCAACCCCAGGGAATTTGGCGAATGGGAACACCGCCTCTTTCACACTGTAGAAGTTAGGAATGATTTCTTTGGTGAAACCGATTTCCTTCAACGTTTTACCAGCCATCACACGCGCTGCGATCATCGCCAGAGAAACGCCGATGCACTTGGACACGAAAGGAACAGTACGCGAAGCGCGCGGGTTCACTTCGATCACGTAGATGTCTTCACCTTGCAAAGCCAATTGCACGTTCATCAGGCCGACAACACCCAACTCCAACGCCATCTTTTTGACCTGCTCACGCATCTCGTCCTGGATGTGCAGCGGCAGCGAGTACGGCGGCAAGGAGCACGCAGAGTCACCGGAGTGAACGCCCGCCTGCTCAATATGCTGCATGATTGCGCCGATCACGACATCAGTGCCGTCACACACAGCATCGACGTCCATTTCAATTGCACAGTTCAGGAAGTGATCCAGCAGCACCGGGCTGTCGTTGGACACTTTTACTGCATCGCGCAGATAACGCTTGAGTTCTTCTTCTTCGTAGACGATTTCCATCGCCCGGCCGCCCAACACGTAGGAAGGACGAACAACCAGCGGGTAACCAATCTTGCCTGCTGCACGAATCGCTTCGTCTTCGCTACGCACAGTCGCGTTTGGCGGCTGACGCAGATTCAAACGCTCAACCATTTGCTGAAAGCGCTCACGGTCTTCGGCACGGTCGATGGCGTCCGGGCTGGTACCGATGATCGGTACGCCTGCTTCTTCCAAAGCACGCGCCAGTTTCAGCGGGGTTTGGCCGCCGTACTGAACGATCACGCCCTTTGGCTTCTCGACGCGAACGATTTCGAGCACGTCTTCCAAGGTTACAGATTCGAAATACAAACGATCCGATGTGTCGTAGTCGGTGGAAACTGTTTCCGGGTTGCAGTTGACCATGATGGTTTCATAGCCATCAGCACGCAGCGCCAGAGCCGCGTGAACGCAGCAGTAGTCAAACTCGATGCCCTGACCAATTCGGTTCGGGCCACCACCCAAAATCATGATCTTGTCGCGATCAGATGGGTTCGCCTCACACTCTTCCTCATAGGTCGAGTACATGTAAGCCGTATCGGTTGCGAACTCGGCAGCACAGGTGTCAACACGCTTGTAAACCGGGAACACTTCAAGCTTGTGACGGTGGCGACGTAGGTTTTTCTCGGTCACGCCCAGCAGCACGGCCAGACGAGCATCAGAGAAACCTTTGCGCTTAAGACGGTACATGGTGTCGCGATCAATCGAAGCCAGGCCCATGGTCTTGATCTTTTCTTCGTCCTTGATCAGATCTTCGATCTGTACGAGGAACCAAGGATCAATCATGTTCATGCCGAAGATATCTTCAACCGTCATGCCCGCACGGAAAGCGTCAGCTACATACCAGATACGCTCGGCACCCGGCACCGTCAGCTCGCGCTTGAGCACTGCCATGCTCTCCGGGTTGCTCAAATCGAGCTTTGGATCAAGGCCGCTTACGCCTACTTCCAGACCGCGAAGGGCTTTTTGCAGCGACTCTTGGAAGGTACGGCCAATCGCCATAACCTCACCCACCGACTTCATCTGAGTGGTCAGGCGTGCATCCGCTTTCGCAAATTTCTCAAATGCAAAGCGAGGCAGCTTGGTCACAACGTAGTCGATGGACGGCTCAAAGGACGCTGGCGTGGCGCCACCCGTGATTTCGTTTTGCAGCTCGTCCAAGGTGTAGCCGATCGCCAGTTTTGCAGCGATACGTGCAATCGGGAAGCCAGTCGCTTTCGATGCCAGCGCCGAAGAGCGGGATACGCGCGGGTTCATCTCGATCACGACCATACGGCCGGTGTCAGGGCAAATACCGAACTGAACGTTGGAGCCGCCAGTTTCAACACCGATCTCACGCAGCACCGCCAACGAGGCGTTACGCATGATTTGATATTCCTTGTCCGTCAAGGTTTGCGCTGGAGCGACGGTGATCGAGTCGCCGGTGTGCACACCCATTGGATCAAAGTTTTCAATCGAGCACACGATGATGCAGTTGTCTTTTTTGTCGCGGACAACCTCCATTTCGTACTCTTTCCAGCCGATCAAGGATTCGTCGATCAACAACTCTTTAGTTGGCGACAGATCCAGACCGCGGGAGCAGATTTCTTCGAACTCTTCACGGTTGTAGGCAATACCGCCACCCGTACCGCCCATGGTGAACGATGGACGAATGATGCATGGGAAGCCTAGCTTCTCCAGCACTGCATTAGCTTCTTCCATGCTGTGCGCGATGCCGGAGCGCGGGCAGTCAAGGCCGATGGACTTCATTGCCTTGTCGAAACGCGAGCGGTCTTCAGCTTTATCGATGGTGTCGGCGTTAGCACCGATCATCTCTACACCGAACTTCTCCAGAACGCCTTCGCGCTCCAGATCCAGAGCACAGTTCAGAGCTGTTTGGCCGCCCATGGTTGGCAACAGTGCGTCAGGACGCTCTTTTTCGATAATTTTGGCTACGGTTTGCCACTTGATCGGCTCGATGTAGGTCGCATCCGCCATGTCCGGGTCGGTCATGATGGTGGCCGGGTTAGAGTTCACCAGAATGACTCGGTAACCCTCTTCACGCAGAGCCTTACACGCTTGGGCGCCGGAGTAGTCGAATTCGCAAGCCTGGCCGATAACAATCGGGCCAGCGCCGAGAATCAGGATGCTTTTAATGTCTGTACGTTTTGGCATGGGTTTGTCACTCAAATCCGCAGGTCAGTCGGCAAGCCGTCGATCAAGTCCTTGAAGAGCCCAAGGGGCCACCGAATTTCGGGGCCACCTTGGACGCCTTCGCTATAACAGGGGCGCGATCAGCGGCGCTTGGCCATCTCATTGATGAAACGGTCGAACAGCGGTGCTACGTCGTTCGGGCCCGGGCTTGCTTCAGGGTGACCCTGGAAGCTGAAAGCGCTCTTGTCAGTCAGTTCGATACCTTGCAAGGTGCCGTCGAACAACGACTTGTGGATAGCGCGCACGTTGGCAGGCAGGGTCGCCTCGTCAACCGCAAAACCGTGGTTCTGGCTGGTGATCATTACAACGCCAGTGTCCAGGTCTTGAACCGGATGGTTCGCGCCGTGGTGGCCATGACCCATTTTCACGGTCTTGGCACCCGAAGCCAAAGCCAGTAACTGGTGACCCAAGCAGATGCCGAATACTGGAATTTCAGTCTTCAGCACTTCCTGAATGGCGGTGATTGCGTAGTCGCAAGGCTCTGGATCGCCAGGGCCGTTGGACAGGAACACACCATCAGGGTTGAGAGCCAGTACGTCGCTGGCCGGGGTTTGTGCCGGCACCACGGTAACGCGGCAACCACGCTCAACCAACATGCGCAGGATGTTCCACTTCACGCCGTAGTCGTAGGCAACCACGTGGTAAGGCAGTTCACTTGCTTCAATGGTCGGATGACTGTCGGTGGCCAGACTCCATACGCTGGAGCGCCACTCGTAGGCTTTTTCAGTGCTGACAACCTTGGCCAGGTCCATGCCTTTGAGGCCCGGGAAGCCACGCGCAGCTGCAATCGCAGCTTCGTCAGAAATGTTGTCACCAGCCATGATGCAGCCATTCTGCGCGCCTTTCTCACGCAGAATGCGAGTCAGACGGCGAGTGTCGATACCTGCGATAGCCACAACATTGTTGGCCTTCAGGTAGTCAGACAGCGACATCGTATTACGCCAGTTGCTGGCAACCAGCGGCAGATCACGAATTACCAAACCTGCGGACCAGACACGATCAGACTCGGCGTCTTCCGGTGTAGTACCGGTATTGCCAACATGCGGGTAAGTCAGGGTCACGATTTGCTGAGCGTAGGATGGATCCGTCAGGATCTCCTGGTAGCCAGTCATTGCGGTGTTAAACACCACCTCACCAACGGTTTGACCGTCGGCCCCAATGGCTTCGCCGCGAAAAATGCTGCCATCAGCGAGGGCGAGTATGGCTTGCTTAGTCAAGAAGACCTCCCGTAAATAAAGCCTGAAAGGGCGATCGCAGGTTGTAAAAAAGCGGAGTGACGTATGGACACGTCACCCCGCTTCTTCATCGAATTATCTGCGCGCTTTTAGTGGACACACTAAAGCTGTAGCTTACAGAAAAAGGCTTTTTTGGTCTACCGCTAAAAGAGCCTTAAAGGCAGAGGAATGCGACAGAACATCGCTTAGCGGTTAAAAATCGGACTACTGGCACGCCAACAGCCCGATTTTACAGAGGCAACTCAACGCAGGTCGAGCACATCCTGCATGTCATACAGACCAGACTCACGCCCTTGCAACCACAAGGCGGCACGAACAGCGCCCTTGGCAAAGGTCATGCGACTGGATGCTTTGTGGGTGATTTCCAAGCGCTCACCCTCAGTCGCAAACAACACTGTGTGGTCGCCCACTACATCACCACCGCGAACGGTCGCAAAACCAATGGTCTCGCGCTCACGAGCGCCGGTATGACCTTCGCGACCATAAACCGCAACCTTCTGTAGATCACGACCCAGTGCATCAGCAATCACCTCACCCATGCGCATCGCCGTGCCCGACGGTGCGTCAACCTTATGGCGATGGTGAGCCTCAATGATTTCAATATCTGCATCATCACCCATCACTCGAGCTGCCATATCCAGCAGCTTTAGCGACAGATTGACACCCACACTGAAGTTCGCAGCAAAGACGATCGGAATGTCTTTACCAGCCTCAACCAACAACTGCTTTTGAGCAGCACTGAGCCCAGTAGTGCCAATCACCATCGCCTTGCCAGACTTACGGCAAACAGCCAGATTGTTAAGCATTACTTCAGGCAACGTGAAGTCGATCAGCACATCGAAGCGATCAGTCACACCTTCAAGGTCAGCAGACAACGGCACACCGATGCGACCCAAAGATGCCAACTCGCCAGCATCCGCGCCGACCAACGTGCTACCTGGACGAACAATTGCCGCCGTCAGACCACAGAGCGGCGAACGCTGCTGCACAGCTTCAACCAACACCTTGCCCATGCGCCCAGCAGCGCCCATCACAGCTATACGTTGCATGCCTGCCCCTTATAAGTCGCCGAAGAAACGCTTCACGCCTTCGAACCAGCCCGTTGCGTTTGGCGAATGACTGCTGTCGCCTTCCAACGTTGTGCGGAACTCCTCAATCAGCTCGCGCTGACGACGGCTCAGCTTGACTGGTGTTTCCACCACAACCCGACACATCAAGTCGCCAGCACCACCGCCACGCACAGGGGCAACACCTTTGCCACGCAAACGGAACTGCTTGCCTGTCTGAGTGCCTTCTGGAATTTTCAGCTTGACCCGACCATCCAGCGTCGGCACTTCAAGCTCAGCGCCCAATGCAGCATCAGCAAAGTTGATAGGCACTTCACAAAACAAATGCTTACCGTCACGCTGGAAAATCGCATGCTCGCGCACATCAATTACTACGTACAGGTCGCCCGTTGGCCCACCCTGCACGCCCGCCTCGCCTTCACCCGAAAGACGAATACGATCGCCTGTATCAACACCCGCCGGTACTTTCACAGAAAGCGTTTTGTACTCTTCTACGCGACCTTCGCCACGGCAGCTGTCGCAAGGGTCGGAAATGATCTTGCCCTGACCATGGCAACGCGGACAGGTTTGCTGAACAGCAAAGAACCCCTGCTGCATACGCACCTGGCCAATACCTCCACAGGTAGGGCAACCCACTGGCGAAGAACCTTTCTTCGCACCCGAGCCATCACACGGCTTGCAGTTGACCAGTGTCGGAACGCGAATATTGACCGTGGTCCCGCGCACAGCTTCTTCCAGGTCCAGTTCCAGCGTATAGCGCAAATCGCTACCACGCTGAGCACCACCCCGGGAACCGCCACGGCCACCGCCAAAGAAATCACTGAATACATCACCGAAAATATCGGAGAAGTTCTGCCCACCAAAACCAGCACCGCCGCCACCCATTTGCGGATCAACACCGGCATGACCGTATTGATCGTAGGCCGCACGTTTGCTGGCGTCTGACAGAACCTCATAAGCCTCATTGGCTTCTTTAAACAATTCTTCAGAAGCTTTGTCATCCGGATTACGGTCCGGGTGATGCTTCATTGCGAGGCGGCGGTACGCTTTTTTTAGCTCCACCTCGGTACTGGTGCGCTCAACACCCAAAATTTCGTAATAGTCGCGCTTTGCCATAATTCTTTGCACTCTCAAGGACGTTCAGCAAAACCCTCCCGAGCCTCACCAAACCTGCCAAGCCCGATAAAACTCAGACCCGACTCACGTCTTTTCAACGATATTGGTTTGTGTTTAACAGCCAACCTACTGGCCGACAGGAGCGGTTACCCATGATCAGAAACAATAAAGTCCCGAACCCAACCGCCAGCATTCGACCTTGTCGCATGCTGTAAAAAATCCTCTACTCCAGACACGCCAACGCGGGAGCAAGCTCCCGCGCGGCGACATCCTACCAGTCACCGTTAGAGCACGGTCAACCGGGCGACAAACAAGCTATTTACTTGTTGTCTTTTACTTCTTCGAACTCAGCGTCGACAACATCATCCGCTTTTTCTGCCGAATCAGCTGGCTGAGCCGCTGCATCTGCCGGGTTTGCTTGCTCTGCATACATCTTCTGAGCAACCGGAGCAGACACTTTAGACAGCTCTTCAACCTTGGCTTCGATAGCTGCTTTGTCGTCGCCTTTAACGGCGGCTTCAAGAGCAACTACAGCCGCTTCAATAGCAACTTTTTCGTCCTCGGTCACTTTATCGCCAGCATCAGCGACCATTTTGCGAGTCGAGTGAACCAGTGCATCACCCTGGTTACGAGCAGCTGCCAGTTCTTCGAACTTGCGGTCTTCTTCAGCGTTGACCTCAGCATCACGCACCATCTGAGCAATTTCTTCCTCGGACAGACCCGAGTTAGCCTTGATCACGATGGACTGAGACTTGCCAGTCGCTTTGTCTTTTGCACTTACGTGCAGGATGCCGTTGGCATCGATATCGAAAGTAACTTCGATCTGAGGCACACCACGTGGAGCAGGTGGAATGTCAGCCAGATCGAACTTGCCCAGAGACTTGTTCTGAGCTGCTTGCTTACGCTCACCTTGCAGCACATGAATAGTCACCGCGCCTTGGTTGTCGTCAGCCGTCGAGAACACTTGCGATTTCTTGGTAGGAATCGTGGTGTTTTTCTCGATCAGAGCAGTCATCACGCCACCCATGGTTTCGATACCCAGAGTCAGCGGGCTAACGTCCAGCAGCAACACGTCTTTCACGTCACCGGCCAATACCGCACCCTGGATTGCAGCACCCATGGCAACAGCTTCGTCTGGGTTCACGTCTTTACGTGCTTCTTTACCGAAGAACTCAGTGACCAGCTTCTGTACCAGCGGCATACGAGTTTGACCACCGACCAGAATCACGTCGTTGATCGCGCCAACGTCGATACCAGCATCCTTCAGAGCAATACGGCAAGGCTCGATGGTGCGCTGAACCAGGTCTTCAACCAGCGATTCCAACTTGGCGCGAGAAATCTTCACGTTCAAGTGCTTAGGACCGGTGGCGTCTGCAGTGATGTACGGCAGGTTCACGTCAGTCGACTGGCTCGAAGACAGCTCAATTTTGGCTTTTTCAGCAGCTTCTTTCAGACGCTGCATCGCCAGCGGATCACCTTTGAGGTTCATGCCGCTTTCTTTCTTGAACTCGTCAACCAGGTAGTCGATCAGACGAATATCAAAGTCCTCACCACCCAGGAACGTGTCACCGTTGGTCGCCAGCACTTCAAACTGGTGCTCACCATCAACTTCGGCAATTTCAATAACCGACACGTCGAAAGTACCGCCACCCAAGTCATAAACGATGACAGTGTGGTCGCCTTTCGCTTTGTCCATACCGTAAGCCAGAGCAGCTGCGGTTGGTTCGTTGATGATGCGTTTTACGTCCAAGCCTGCAATACGACCGGCATCTTTGGTCGCTTGACGCTGGCTGTCGTTGAAGTAAGCCGGAACAGTAATAACCGCTTCAGTTACTGGCTCGCCGAGGTAGTCTTCGGCAGTTTTCTTCATTTTTTTCAGAATTTCAGCCGAGATTTGAGGTGGAGCCATTTTCTGGCCGTTCACTTCAACCCAAGCATCGCCGTTATCAGCCTTGGCGATCTTGTAAGGCACCATCTGAATGTCTTTCTGTACAACTTCTTCGTCAAAACGACGACCGATCAGACGCTTCACCGCGTACAGGGTGTTATGCGGATTGGTCACTGCCTGACGCTTGGCGGACTGGCCAACCAGAATCTCGCCATCGTTAGCGTACGCAATGATCGACGGCGTAGTACGCGCGCCTTCTGCGTTTTCAATAACTTTTGCCTTACCGTTTTCCAGAACCGAAACACACGAGTTAGTGGTCCCGAGGTCAATACCGATAATTCTGCCCATGTTTACTCTCCCTAAATTTGAATTTTTTTGCCGCAGCAGTAATGACCAACTGCGGCATTACTTAAACGCTTGACATCTAAATGGGGGCCTTGCGACCGATTTCAAGCCTGCTCGTCAATCGATGGCGAAACCGGTGCTGGCGCCTTGCTGACTACGACCATAGCCGGGCGCAGTAAGCGACCATTGAGCTGATACCCTTTTTGAAACACCTTAAGCACGCTATTTGGCTCAAGGTCAGCGCTTTCCTGCATTGCCATCGCTTGGTGATGCTCAGCATTGAAGGGTTCGCCGTGCGGATCAATGGCTTCCAGCTGATAGCGTTTCAGAGTGTCCTGGAACATTTTCAGTGTCAGCTCGATCCCTTCACGCATAGGACGAATGTTTTCGTCGTCCGGGCTCGACAGCTCAAGACCACGCTCAAGACTGTCAATAACCGGCAATAGGTCACCGGCAAATTTTTCCAGCGCAAATTTGTGTGCTTTCTCAACGTCCTGCTCGGCACGGCGACGGACGTTCTGCAGATCGGCAGCTACACGCAGAGCTTGATCATTGGCGGCTGCCAGCTGCTCTTCAAGCACCTGCACACGGGCTACCAGATCTTCGCCTGCTGCATCGGCGGCCTGATTTGCATCTTGATTCTGCGTATCCATAGTCTGTTCGTCTGCCATAGATTTCTCCTTTCAAACTTCGTCCGCGAGCCTGACTCGCGCTTGTGCCAAGGTATATGGGGTCGCAATTTTCAGGTTCAAGAGCCAAAAACCAGTAAGCGTGGTCTTTGCCCCCATCAAACGCCTATCAGAAAAACAAAAACGTCCTAAAAAAACTAAAAAGCCAAGCAAATAGAACTAACGGCACCATTGTCAGCACGAAACAAAACACTGTATAAATAACCAGACATTACGTTTTGGAGCGGCTCCTATGCTGGTGCACCTGTCCGTACACAACTACGCCATCGTTGAACATCTCGACCTAGAGCTCGATCGCGGGATGAGTGTGATCACTGGCGAAACTGGCGCCGGCAAATCAATCATGCTCGACGCACTAGGCCTGACATTAGGTGACCGCGCAGACAGTGGGGTGGTTCGCCCGGGAGCCGATAAAGCTGACATCCTGGCCACCTTCGATCTGAGCGACATTTGCGAAGCACGTGCCTGGCTTACCGAACGAGACCTCGAAGGCGAAGGGCTGTGCATTCTACGCCGCGTTATCACCGCAGAAGGTCGCTCGCGCAGCTATATCAATGGCACGCCTTGCCCGCAAGGCGACCTAAAAGCGCTTGGCGAACTGCTGATTGATATTCACAGCCAACACGAACACCAATCCCTGCTCAAGCCCGAAACTCACCGGCGCCTGCTCGACGAATATGCAGGCGCTACCGATTTGGCTCGCCAGGTACAGCTTGCAGCGCAACGCTGGCGCCAAACCAAGCAAGAGTTTGAGCACCTCTCAAACTCCGGCGATGAGCAGCAAGCCCGTCATCAACTGCTCAGCTACCAGCTTGAAGAGCTGGAAAATCTGGCCCTTGGTGAAAAGGAACTCGAAGAACTGGAGCTAGAACATAAAAACCTGACCAATGCAGAAACCCTGCTCACTATCTGCCGTCAGGTGGTAGAGCAGTGCAGCGAAAGCGATTCCGGCAACGTGCTTAACGCCCTGACAGTCAGCCTCAATCGCCTGTCCAGCATCAATAACAGTACCGGGGCGCTCAATGAGGCCACCGACCTGCTTGCCAGCGCACAAATACAAGTCGAAGAAGCCGTAGGCGAACTCAATCGCTTCCTCGATCATTTCGATGCTGACCCAAGACGTTTGCAGTACCTCGAAGAGCGTCTGGACTCCATTTACACCTTGGCGCGCAAGCATCGAGTACAGCCAACAGATGTCTGCGCCTTGCAGCAAAAATTGATGGATGAACTCGAAACCCTCAATGCTAACGACGAGTCCATTGAGCGCTTGGCCAAAGAACTGACCGCTTTCGCCCGCCATTACCAAGAGTGCGCACGGGAGCTCAGCAGCCTGCGCGCTCAAGCCGCCACCCGCCTTGGTAGCGCCGTCGAAGAAGAAATCCAGCGCCTGGGCATGCCCGGCGGTCGTTTCGTCATTGAACTGCGCCCACAAAGCAGCAACGACCCAATGCCCTACGGCCTTGAACAGGTAGAACTGCTGGTAAGCGCCAACCCCGGGCAGCCACTCAAAGCCTTGGCCAAAGTCGCCTCTGGCGGTGAGTTGTCACGCATTAGCTTGGCGATTCAAGTCATCACCGCGCAAACCTCTCGGGTACCAACGTTAGTATTCGATGAAGTCGACGTAGGGATTGGCGGTCCGACGGCTGAGATCGTAGGCCAACTATTACGCCGTCTCGGAGAGCGGGGCCAAGTGCTGACCGTAACCCACTTGCCGCAAGTCGCTGCGCAATGCCACCAACATCTCTTTGTACACAAGGTTCGAGACAGCGAAGCCACTCGAACAGCCGTGTCCAAATTAAGTCAAAAAGAGCGCGTAGAAGAAGTCGCCCGCATGCTGGGCGGCATCGACCTGACCAAAGAATCACTGGCTCACGCAAAAAAAATGGTAATCACCGCAAAAAATCAGGCCGCTTGACGACGAACGGTCGTTAAAACCTGACCGACAGACAGCACGAAGGCGACTCTAGGGTCGCCTTCGATCGTTTCGCGAACCGAAATTCGCGCGACATGCTTACTTAACTTTTTTACGCACGTACAGCACCAAGTTGTGATCCACCAACTCAACACCGTGCTTGGCAGCGATCGCATGTTGCAGCTTTTCGATGTCTTCGTCGAAAAACTCGATCACTTCGCCGCTGTCCACGTTGACCATATGGTCGTGGTGGCCGCCATCGGCATCTGCCAGCTCAAACACTGCGTGGCCGCCGTCGAAATTATGACGAATAACCAGCCCAGCAGACTCGAATTGAGTCAGTACACGGTAAACCGTGGCCAGCCCAACATCCTCGCCTGCTTGCATAAGAGCCTTGTAAACATCCTCGGCGCTCATGTGACGCTGCTCAGCAGAATCAAGCATTTGTAGAATTTTGACTCGTGGCAGAGTCACCTTAAGACCAGCTTTGCGTAGTTCGCTATTTTCAACCATGGTTAGCTTTCTCGCGGAAGCTGCTTCGCAGCTCCTCTTAATACGGGTATGATCGGCGTTTACGTTGTCCCAGCCAAGATAGTGGAAGTCGCCCACCGATGCAAAACACCAAGCTCTTGCTAACCAGTTTCACCTTTGTGGGACTGCTCGCACTCGCCGGTTGTTCATTCCCCGGGGTTTACAAAATCGACATCCAGCAGGGCAATGTCGTCACGCAGGACATGATAAACCAGTTACGCCCGGGAATGACCCGCCGGCAAGTGCGGTTTATCATGGGGAACGCCCTGCTGACCGATACATTCCATCCGGATCGTTGGGATTATTTGTATAGCCTGCAGCCAGGCGGCGGTGAACGCCAACAAGAACGCGTCAGCGTGTTCTTCAACCAAAATGATCAGCTCGTCAGCTTGTCAGGCGATTTCATGCCTGGCGTAAGCCGCGACGAAGCCATTCTCGGCAAGGACGGTGGTGCAAATGTAACCACACCAGCAGCCCCGACCGAGAAGAGCGAAGTGCCAGCCAAACCTGGCTCACTGCTTGATCAAATCCAGAAAGACGTTGACGGGGTCGAAACCGTCCCTGTTCCGACGCCAGAACCTCTGGATACAACCGAACAATAAACGTTCGGCACAAAAAAACCCGGCTCGCCGGGTTTTTTGTTACCTGCAACAAAGCGCCTAGGACTGACTCTGTCGCTTGGCTTCAGCAGCCTTGGCCGCTCGCTGACGTCGAATTTCTTTGGGATCGGCCAGCAATGGGCGGTAAATCTCGATGCGATCCCCACTTTGCAGCATCCGCGCTTCAGGCGTCAGAACTTGCTTGCCAAAAATACCCACTGGGCACTGCGTCAAATCAAGCTCCGGGAATTCATGACCAATCCCGCAGACCAACAACGCAGCCCGCACAGTCGTGCCTTCCGGCACAACAAAAGTGAGCAACCGTTGACGATCAACAGCGGCATAAACCACTTCGACTTCAATCACAGGCTCAGCCATATAGCTGTTTTGCCCGCTGGCAAAAAGCATCAACCAAGGTATTCGCCGCCTGATTGAACAGCGGCCCAAGGGTCGCTTTGACGATCGCACCGGCGTAATCGAAGGTCATGTCCAAGCTGATTTTGCAGGCCTTCTCGCCCAACGGCTTGAACACCCATACGCCGTGCAGCTTGGTAAATGGCCCTTCCTCAAGGTTCATTTCAATCGACTGCCCCGGTACCAGTGTATTGCGCGTAACAAAGTGCTGGCTCAAGCCACCCTTTGCCACACCCAAACTGGCACGCATCAGCACCTCGGTGCTTTCAATAATCTCGGCCGACGAACACCACGGCAAAAATTCCGGATACTTTGCAACATCGTTAACCAGGTCATACAAAGCCTGAGCCGGATAAGGCAACAACGCGGAGCGTTGGATATGGGTAGTCATGTCAGCGTTACTTCCACAGCTGTGCGGCAAACACAATCAGAATGCCGAGTGGCGCCACATAGCGCATCAAAAAAAGAGTCAGAGCAAACAACATCGGGCTGCGCATCGACAATTCATCGCGTACCGCACCACGGCCCATGATCCAGCCAGCAAAGACCACGAAACAGAGCCCACCCAAGGGCAGCATGATACGCGAGGTCAGAAAGTCCACGACACCAAAGAAGTCCAGACCGTTAGCCGCCCCCCATTGGTAGAAGTGAAAACCGGTGTCTTCGTTCACAAAAAATTTGGCTTGTTTCCAAATATTGAATGAAAACACAGTCCCCAAACCGACAAACCAGCAGCTAAACGCTAGCCAAAACGTGACCCACAGTCGCCGCACCTTAGTTCGCTCAACCAGATACGCCACCATTGGCTCCAGCAATGAAATAGCCGAACTCCAGGCAGCAACAGCCACCAGTACGAAAAACACAACCCCCATCAATTGACCGAACGCCACGTTGCCGAAGGCAAAAGGCAGGGTCACAAACATCAGGCCTGGGCCCTCACCAGGGTTCAAACCCGATGCAAACACAATTGGAAACAATGCCAGCCCAGCCAGCAATGAGACAAACGTATCAATTAACGCCACACCAACCACAGTGCCTGAAATCGAAGCATCCTTAGGCATATATGCGCCGTAGATCATGATCGAGCCCACACCTACGCTCAGCGAAAAGAACGCATGCCCCATCGCAGCCAGCAATCCATCCATGACGCGATCAGGGTTGAAGTCGAACATAAAATGCACGCCTTCCATAAAGTGCCCCGTGGTCATGCTGTAACCCAGCAATACCAACAACAGCACAAACAGAATCGGCATCATGATGCGTAAGCTGCGCTCCAACCCCGCCACCACGCCTTTGGCGATGACATACGCTGACAGCAACATGAACGCGGTGTGCCAGAAGGTTAAACGCCAAGGATCAGAAATCACGTCACCGAAGTAAGCGCCTACCTGATCCGCCGTCGAGCCCTGAAAATCGCCCTTACCCATATTGATGATGTAGTCCAACGACCAGCCGCCGACCACACTGTAAAAAGAAAGAATCAACAGCGCAGTGATCATCCCGGCAAATGCCCACCACGACCAACGTGCAGAATGCCCCGCTTCCACAGCCAACACCTTCAAAGCGTTAGCCGGACTAAGCCGTGCGCGGCGTCCAATCAGGGTTTCAGCCAGCATCACTGGCACCCCAATCAAAGCGATACACGCCAAAAACACCAGTACAAAAGCGCCACCACCATAGACGCCAACCATGTATGGGAACTTCCAGATACTGCCCAAACCCACGGCAGAGCCGGTCGCAGCGAGAATAAAGACCCAACGGCTTGCCCAACTGCCGTGGACAGAAACCTTGTCTGTCGACATCGTTACTACGCCCAACCGATCAAAAAAGAGCGCGCATTGTCCGGGATTCAACCTACACGCTCAAGCACGCAGGTGCCCGTAGCAGACTCGCTCGCAACTGCCTATAATGCCGCCCCTATGGCTAAACAAAAGAAACACCCCACAGGGACCATCGCGCAGAATAAAAAAGCGCGACACGATTACTTCATCGAACATCGGTTCGAGGCTGGTCTGGTCCTGGCCGGCTGGGAAGTAAAAAGTCTGCGTGCAGGCAAAGCACAGCTGGTCGACAGCTATGTGCTACTCAAGGATGGTGAAGCCTGGCTGCTCGGTAGCCACATCGCCCCTCTGACGACTGCCAGCACGCACGTTATTGCCGACCCTACGCGCAGCCGCAAACTGCTGCTCAACCAGCGCGAGCTGGAAAAACTGTTTGCCTCTGTGCAGCAGAAGGGTTACGCCTGCGTCTGCCTCTCGCTTTACTGGAGCAAGCACTTGATCAAGTGCGAAATCGCCCTGGGCAAAGGCAAGAAGGAATACGACAAGCGCCACACTGAGCGCGAGCGTGATTCTGATCGCGAGCTGCAGCGTGCCGTGCGTAACAAGGGCAAGGAAGACTAGTTCCAGCCCTTAATTCTGTAGGACCGAGCTTGCTCGCGATGTAAACCACTGGGCGCATCATTTATTCCCGGCTGATCTACACGCGAGCAAGCTCACTCCTACAGAGGCCACCTTCATAGCCCATTACGTCGCTCGGCCCGCGCTGTGCGCTGAACTTCCTGACGCACCTCCTCTAAAACTTCCTGCACATACATCAGATGCCGGCTCGAAACTTCCCGCGCATCCTCTGCACGCCCTTCGATAATCGCCAAATACAACTCGCGATGCTGACTAATCAGCATGTCGCGCGTTTCGCTGCGCTGCTTGTACATCCCGCCAATGTTGGTCACTACGTTGCGTTTAAGCAGATCAAACAGCCCGCGAATCGTGTGCAGTAACACCGCGTTATGGCTTGCTTCAGCAATGGCCAGGTGAAAACTGGCATCCGCCTCACCCTCCTCAGCACGGCTCACTTCGTCGACTCTCGCGTAGCAATCCTGCAAGCGTTCAAACGCTGTACCCAGCCGTTCCCGGTCGACATCGGTAGCACGCAAGGCCGCATAAAAAGCGCAGGATGCCTCCAGCGTATGTCGAAACTCCAGTAAATCGCGCTGCGCTTCAGGGTTGCTTTCAAGCAGTTGCAACAGTGGATCGCTGAACGTTGAACCCAGCGAAGTCGCTACATAATTGCCGCCACCCTGGCGACTGACCAACAAACCTTTAGCGGCCAATTTTTGAATCGCCTCACGCAAAGACGGGCGCGAGACGCCAAATTGTTCAGCCAGCGCACGCTCAGCCGGCAGACGCTCACCTGACTTGAGCGTGCCTTCAAGGATCATTCCCTCCAACTGCTCGACAATATCGTCAGACAAACGGCGCTGACGAATTTGATCAAACCCCATAACTGCTCTCCACCATCCCGACCACGCGTCGGGCCCTCTATTCTCGCCGATTGGCGCAATTCAAACACCCAGCAGAATTACCGCAAATAAGCCCATCAGATGCGCAAACAACGATTTGTCCGACAAAAGATTTAGGGCGGCAAATTGACACATCCCACATAAGGCTTTTAACCTAGCCGACAGCGGTTGTAAATTGGTAATACCAATTAGCCAAGCGCGACCAGCAGCAATGACCAATAACAATTAGGGGCCACCCCATATGCAAACCTGGCAACAGATCTATAGTCCGCTCGGCAGCCTTGGCTTATCTGCACTCGCAGCCGTTATTCCGATCGTTTTCTTCTTCCTGGCTTTGGCCGTGTTCCGCCTCAAGGGTCACGTCGCAGGGAGCATTACCCTCGCCCTTTCGATTGTGGTGGCAATATTTGCCTTCCAAATGCCAGTCGATATGGCCTTCGCAGCAGCAGGCTATGGATTTGCCTACGGCCTTTGGCCAATTGCCTGGATCATCGTTGCCGCGGTGTTCCTCTACAAACTGACCGTTAAAAGCGGCCAATTCGAAATTATTCGCAGCTCGGTACTGTCGATCACTGACGACCAGCGTCTGCAAGTACTACTGATTGGTTTCTGCTTTGGTGCGTTCCTTGAAGGTGCTGCCGGTTTCGGCGCCCCAGTTGCCATTACTGCAGCATTGCTCGTCGGCTTGGGCTTTAACCCGCTGTACGCTGCCGGCCTGTGCCTGATCGCCAATACCGCGCCTGTAGCCTTCGGCGCGCTGGGCATTCCGATCATCGTTGCCGGCCAAGTGACCGGCATCGACGCGTTCAAGATCGGCGCAATGGCCGGTCGTCAACTGCCGCTGCTGTCGCTGTTCGTCCCGTTCTGGTTAGTGTTCATGATGGACGGCCTGCGCGGCGTACGTGAAACTTGGCCTGCCGCATTGGTTGCTGGCCTGAGCTTCGCAATCACCCAGTACTACACGTCGAACTACATTGGCCCAGAGCTGCCGGACATCACTTCAGCCCTCGCCAGCTTGGTCAGCCTGACGCTGTTTCTGAAAATCTGGCAGCCAAAACGCACTGCAGGCGCACAAATTGCGGGCGTGACTTCTGACGTTATCGTCACTGCCAGCGCAGGTGGTTTCGGCAAGCCGACCAACCTTATGGCATCGCCTTACAGCCTGATGCAAATCCTAAAAGCGTGGTCGCCGTTCTTGATCCTGACCGTGCTCGTCACCATCTGGACGCTCAAGCCATTCAAGGCCATGTTCGCCCCCGGCGGTTCGATGTATGGCTGGGTATTCAACTTCGCGATCCCGCACCTTGATCAACTCGTGATCAAAACAGCGCCAATCGTTAATGCCCCGACTGCAATTGCTGCCGTGTTCAAACTTGACCCGATTTCAGCCACCGGTACGGCGATTTTCTTCGCAGCGCTGATCTCGATGCTAGTGCTGAAAATCAACGTCAAGACTGGTCTGACCACTTTGAAGGAAACCTTCTTCGAACTGCGCTGGCCGATCTTGTCCATCGGCATGGTGCTGGCATTCGCCTTTGTGACCAACTACTCAGGCATGTCTTCGACGATGGCGTTGGTATTGGCCGGCACGGGCGCAGCTTTCCCGTTCTTCTCGCCTTTCCTCGGCTGGCTGGGCGTATTCCTGACAGGCTCCGACACCTCGTCCAACGCCCTGTTCAGCTCGCTGCAAGCTACCACTGCCCACCAGATCGGTGTCAGCGACACCTTGATGGTGGCCGCCAATACCAGTGGCGGCGTGACTGGCAAAATGATTTCCCCGCAATCTATTGCCGTGGCCTGTGCGGCGACTGGCTTGGTGGGTAAAGAATCCGACCTGTTCCGCTTCACTCTCAAACACAGCCTGTTCTTTGCCACCATCGTGGGCCTGATCACTCTGGCTCAGGCTTACTGGTTCACCGGCATGCTGGTGCACTAATAGCGCTATGGTTACTGCTTGTTAATGGCGCCGAGCTAACCCCTCGGCGCCAGTAATTCACAACCCGGTCTGCCCAGCGACTGAAGCGTTTTTCAACCGCTGCCGTGGACGCATAACCGGGACAACCCGGAGACGCCTGATGAGCGAGCTTTTTTACAACGCTGTGCCTAACGCGACTCGCGTCGCCCCGCCCCTTCCAAAGCCCCGCCAATACCCCGCGCAAAAGCCGCGTAAGGTCTACCTGTTCGGCACCTGTGTGGTTGACTTGTTCTTCCCCGAGGCCGGGATGGATGCGATCCATCTGCTTGAGCGCGAAGGCATTGAGGTCGAATATCCACAAGGTCAAAGCTGTTGCGGGCAACCAGCCTACACCTCGGGTTACACCGATCAGGCACGTGACGTCGCACGCTCGCAATTGGCGTTATTCGCGCAAGATTACCCCGTAGTCGTGCCGTCTGGCTCTTGTGCCGGTATGTTGCGCGAGCACTACGAAGACTTGTTCAAAGACGAACCCGAAACCTTGAAACGCGTTCATGCACTGGCTGAACGAACCTTCGAACTCACCGAATTCCTGCTGTTTGTGTGCAAGGTGCAGTTCAAAGACAGCGGCGCCCCCGTCAAAGTGGCGCTGCACACCTCCTGCTCTGCACGCCGAGAAATGAACACCCACCTGCATGGCCGCGAACTGCTGTCACAACTGACAAACGTCGAACGTATTGATCACAGCCACGAAAGTGAATGCTGTGGGTTTGGTGGGACATTCAGCGTTCGCATGCCTGATATTTCCGGTGCAATGGTGGCTGACAAAACCCGCTCTTTGATCGACACCGGCGCGCACCAAGTGCTCAGTGCCGACTGCGGCTGCCTGATGAACATCAACGGCTCGCTGGAAAAACAGAAACAAGCCCTGCGCGGCCAGCATCTGGCCAGTTTCTTGTGGCAGCGCACCGGAGGTGAACAATGAGCACCAGCACACTAATTCCTACCGTTGCCGTGGAAGAAGACTTCCGCGAGCGGGCTCACGAGGCTTTAGGAGACAAGCAACTGCGAAACAACTTTCGCAGTGCTATGGACTCTCTGATGACCAAACGTGCGGCGTCTTTCAGCGACGCCCACGAGCGCGAACACTTACGTGCGCTCGGCAATGCCATTCGTGCTCGCGCACTGTCCAAACTGCCCGACCTGCTCGAACGACTGGAAGCCAACCTGACACGCAACGGCGTGCAGGTTCACTGGGCCGAAACCGTCGAACAAGCCAACGACATCGTGCTATCCATCGCCCGCCGCCGTGCAGCCAAGCAAGTGATCAAAGGCAAGTCGATGGTCAGCGAAGAGATGGAGATGAACCACGTGCTCGGCGCCCAAGGCATTGAATGCCTTGAGTCCGACATGGGCGAGTACATCGTTCAGCTCGACAACGAAAAACCATCCCACATCATCATGCCCGCGATCCACAAAAACGCAGGGCAAGTAGCCGACTTGTTTCACGAAAAGCTCGGCGTGGAATACACCAAAGACGTCGACCAACTGATCCAGATCGGTCGTCGTGTGCTGCGCCAAAAATTCTTCGAAGCGGACATCGGTGTATCCGGGGTCAACTTCGCCGTGGCCGAAACCGGCACGCTGTTGTTGGTGGAAAACGAAGGCAACGGCCGCATGTCCACCACTGTTCCGCCCGTACACATTGCCGTCACCGGGATCGAAAAAGTCGTCGAAAACCTGCGCGATGTAGTGCCGCTGGTTTCGTTGCTGACCCGCTCTGCGCTCGGCCAGCCGATCACCACTTACGTCAACATGATCTCTGGCCCGCGCAAAACCGGCGAACTCGATGGCCCGGAAGAAGTGCACTTGGTGTTGCTGGACAATGGCCGCAGCCAAGCATTTGCCGACAGTGAATTGCGCCAAACCCTGAACTGCATTCGCTGTGGTGCCTGCATGAACCACTGCCCGGTTTACACCCGCATTGGCGGTCATGCCTACGGCGAGGTGTACCCCGGCCCTATCGGCGCGATCATCACCCCGCACATGGTGGGCTTGGCCAAAGTGCCAGATCACCCCAGCGCTTCATCGTTATGCGGTGCGTGCGGCGAAGTGTGTCCGGTAAAAATCCCGATCCCTGCCCTGTTGCGCCGCCTGCGTGAAGAGAACGTCAAAGCGCCAGACTCAGCCCCACGTATCATGCGCGGCCAAGGCAGCAAGTACTCACGCAAAGAGCGTTTCATCTGGAACGCTTGGGCCAAACTCAACAGCTCGCCCACTCTCTATCGTTTGTTCCTGAAGGCCGCCACCCGCCTGCGTGGGCTGACACCGAGCAATGTTGGGCCGTGGACACAAAACCACAGCGCCCCAAAACCTGCTGCCCGTTCGCTGCACGATCTGGCCCGCGAACACTTGGCTAAAAAGTCGGGAGACCAGTGATGAGCGCTAAACAAAATATCCTCAACAAGCTGCGCAACAGTCTGACTGGCACCACTCCAGTGGCTGACAACTTTGACGAGGCGCTGGTGACAGAGCCTTGGACATATGCCCCTGAGCAGCGCATTCCTCAATTACGTAAGTTGATGGAAGCCGTACACACCGAAATTCATCTCAGCACCGAACAAAACTGGCCCGCGTTGTTGGCGCAATTAGTCACCGATCGTCAGCTACCCAGCTTGCTGATTGCCCCGACGACACCTCACGGGCAAAAAGTAACTGCACACTGGAACCAGAATCCGACCCTGCCAACACTCAAGGCCTACAACCGGGTCGTGGAAGACTGGAAAGACGAACTGTTTAACGACACCCCCGCCAGCTTTACCACCACCTTGGGCGCAATCGCCGCCACTGGCAGCTTGATCATGTGGCCAACACCTGAAGAACCACGCCTCATGAGCCTGGTACCGCCCGTACATTTTGCGTTGCTCAAAGCCAGCGAAATTCGCGACAACTTTTACCAAGTACAGCGCGAAATGAACTGGGCTGCCGGTATGCCCACCAACGCTTTACTGGTGTCTGGCCCATCGAAGACTGCCGACATCGAGCAAGTGCTGGCCTATGGCGCCCACGGGCCGAAAGACTTGGTGGTGTTGATTCTGGAGGACGCATGAGCCTGCCCGCTAGCTTTGTGCGTGATGCCCAGCGGCTGATCCCGCAAGAACGTCGTTTTGATGATCCGCTCTCAACCTTGGCCTTCGGCACTGACGCAAGCTTTTATCGGCTGATTCCCAAGCTGGTCATTCGCGTTGAGTCCGAAGACGAAGTGGTTGAGTTGCTGCATCTCGCTCGCCGCGACCAAGTGTCGGTCACCTTTCGTGCTGCCGGGACAAGTTTGTCCGGCCAAGCCATCAGTGACTCGGTGCTCATCGTGCTGGGCGATAACTGGAACGCCAAAGAGATTCGTGGCCAAGGCACACAAATCCGCCTGCAACCTGGCGTGATTGGGGCGCAAGCCAACGCATGGCTTGCCCCATTCGGACGAAAAATCGGCCCCGACCCCGCCTCAATCAATGCCTGCAAAATTGGCGGAATTGTTGCTAACAACGCCAGCGGCATGTGCTGCGGCACAGCACAAAACACCTACCACACGCTGGCCGGCATGCGCGTGGTGCTGGCTGATGGCACCCGCGTAGACACTGAAGACGCGGCCAACATCGCCGCTTTTCGCCAAAGCCATGAAGACTTATTGGAGCAGTTAGCGACATTGGCGCGCGAGACACGCGCCAATACTGAATTAGCTGCAAAAATCCGCCACAAATACCGTCTGAAAAACACCACTGGCCTGTCACTCAATGCCTTGGTGGATTTCGATGAACCGCTGGATATTCTTAGCCATTTGCTGGTGGGCTCCGAAGGCACCTTGGGCTTTATCAGTTCGGTGACTTACGACACCGTGATTGATCACCCCAACAAGGCCTCGGCCTTGATCGTTTTTCCGGACGCTGAAACCTGTTGTAACGCAGTGACCGTCCTCAAAAGCCAGCCCGTGTCAGCGGTTGAACTGCTGGACCGACGCAGCTTGCGATCAGTGCAAGAAAAACCCGGCATGCCCGCCTTCGTACAGCAACTGTCGGCCAATGCCTGCGCGCTGTTGATCGAATCTCGCGCAGCCACACAGACGTTGCTGCACGAGCAGTTAGCGCAAATCATGGCCTCGCTGTCGGCATTTCCCGTCGAAAAACAAGTCGACTTCACCGAAGACCCGGCTGAAAACGCCAAGCTCTGGGCGATTCGCAAAGACACTTTCCCGGCTGTCGGGGCCGTGCGCAAAACCGGAACCACGGTCATCATCGAAGACGTGACCTTTCCGGTCGAACAACTGGCCATCGGGGTTAATCGCCTGATCGAACTGTTCGACAAGCACCACTATGACGAAGCCATCCTGTTCGGCCACGCGCTGGAAGGCAACCTGCATTTTGTGTTCACCCAAGGCTTCAACACCCCCGAAGAAGTCGCGCGCTATCAAGCATTCATGGATGACGTGGCGCAATTGGTGGCCGTGGAGTTCGGCGGCTCGCTCAAAGCTGAGCACGGCACAGGCCGTAACATGGCGCCGTTTGTGGAGCTTGAATGGGGCAGCGACGCTTACCAACTGATGTGGAAGCTCAAACGTTTGCTCGACCCGCAGGGCATCCTCAACCCAGACGTGGTGCTCAGCGAAGACCCGCAAATCCATCTCAAACACCTGAAACCGTTGCCTGCCGCTGACGAGATTGTGGATAAGTGCATCGAGTGCGGCTTCTGTGAGCCGGTGTGCCCATCGAAAGGCCTGACCCTGAGCCCGCGCCAGCGAATTGTGATCTGGCGTGATATTCAGGCAAAGAAGCGAGCAGGCATCGACACCCGCGAGCTGGAAAAAGCCTACGCCTACCAAGGCATTGATACCTGCGCAGCAACGGGGTTGTGCGCACAACGCTGTCCCGTGGGCATCAACACCGGCGAGCTGGTAAAAAAATTGCGCGCGCGCACTGCCAACAACCTCAAAGCAGCCGACTGGCTGGGCAATCACTTTGCAACCACTCTGCAAGGTGCGCGCTTCACCCTGCACGCCGCGAACGGTGCTCGCATGCTACTGGGAGCTCCCCGGTTGGCGAAAATATCGGCCGCACTGACCAACGTCAGCAAAGGCCGAGTGCCACTGTGGACCAACGCCATGCCGCAACCCGAGCGAGCGGTTCGCTTCAGCCCGCCAATCAAGGATGCACGGCCACGGGTGGTGTATCTGGTGGCCTGCGTATCGCGAGTGATGGGGCCTGCGGCCGGTGACACCGAACAAATGTCACTGCTGGCCAAAACCCAAGGCCTACTGGAAAAAGCCGGTTACCAAGTGGTGTTCCCAGACAACCTCGACACCCTGTGCTGCGGTCAACCATTCGCCTCTAAAGGCTACGCCGAACAAGCAGAACATAAGCGCCAGGAGTTAATTGGCGCACTGCTGCATGCCAGCCGCGGCGGGGTCGATCCGATCTACTGTGACACCAGCCCTTGCACCTTACGCTTAGTGCAAGACTTGGGCGAAACACGTCTAGACCTGTACGACCCAGTGCGTTTTATTCGCACCCACCTTGTGGACAAGCTCAACTTCACCCCACAAGCCGCGCCGATTGCAGTGCACGTCACCTGTAGCACCCAGCACTTGGGCGAAAGCCAAGCGTTGATCGACATTGCACGGCTGTGCAGCAACGACGTTGTAATCCCCGAAGGCATACATTGCTGCGGATTTGCTGGCGACAAGGGCTTCACCACGCCCGAGCTGAACGCACACTCACTGCGCACGCTAAAAGATGCCGTACAGCATTGCAGCGAGGGAATATCAACCAGCCGCACCTGCGAAATTGGCCTGACACAGCATGGCGGCATTGATTACCACAGCTTGGTGTACTTGGTAGATCGGGTGACAGGTGCCAAAGCGCTGTAAAAAGAGTGACTACGAAGGGGCGTTTTTACGCCCCTTTTTTGTGCGTTTTTTCCCCGAACAAAACATTCCCACTCATAGTGAAATAAAAGCAGAACCCTTGAGCGCAGCTATAGTCAATTGCCGTAAGGCCCCAGTGTTTGGGGCATATAACCGAGCCCGGAACCACCGGGCCTCTCATCTGCACAGGAGTTCTCCCCTATGAAGCGTACCGCTCTTACAGGTCTGTTTATTTGCGCAGTGATGTCGGTCTCTCCGGTGTTTGCGGCAGAAACAACGCCATCGCCCAAAGACTTGTGCGCCATCAACCTAGATAAAATCAACAGCTATTTGACAGCTCTGCCCACAACAAGTGAAAACACACTGGACAACCTCAAAACAGCTAGAGATAACGCCCAGCAAAAACAAAGCGAAGGTGACAACCAAGCCTGCGTTGATTTAACCAGCGCAGAAGTAGCAAAAATCTCAACGCTGAAGAATAGTCAGAACAACTAAGTCCCTTGAGGTTGGCCTTCTGCGCCAGATTGGCGTAGACTCCGCAAGCTTGCTGGTTATACACAGCAAGCATCGGGGCCGTTTAGGATTCGACGCCGGTTGCGAAACTCTAGGTGCATGCCGAGTTGGTAACAGAACTCGTAAATCCACTGTTGCAACTACTTATAGTTGCCAATGACGAAACCTACGAGGGTCAAGCTCTCGCAGCGTAAGCTGCCTTAGCCATCCTCCTGGTACCTTCGGGTCCAGCAATCACTAGGGGATGCCTGTAAACCTGAAGTGATTGTCATATAGAACAGGATCGCCGTGCAGTACGTTGTGGACGAAGCGGCTAAAACTTACACAACTCGCCCAAAGCACCCTGCCCTTCGGGTCGCTGAGGGTTAACTTAATAGATACGGCTAAGCATGTAGTACCGACAGCGGAGTACTGGCGGACGGGGGTTCAAATCCCCCCGGCTCCACCAAATGCAAGTTTCCACATGTTCCAACATGACCGGAAACACCCCTGAAAAGCCCGCCCCGTGCGGGCCTTCTTGTATCTGCACATCCCCACATGCGCCCCCATACAATTGCCCGCCGTGTATCCCGCCGTGTATCCTTTGATAAAAAGTGAACCGAGGGGATACACAAGTGAAGCGCAGTCAGATCAAGCGCCGCCCACTGGCCGACACCGTACTTTCCAGCCTGGAGCCAGAGCCTAAGGAATATCGAGAGCTAGACGGTGACGGCCTGTACTTCCGGGTCAAACCAGACGGATCAAAATCCTGGCAGCTGCGCTACAAAAAGGCGGATGGCAAGTGGTCATGGCTAGGTCTCGGCGGTTATGGCGCTGGTGACCACCAACTGACCGGCGAACAGGCGCGCCGCAAAGTTCGCCAACTGCGCGACCACACCGCAAAAGGCGGTAGCGTTCTCGCAACCAAGCAAGCCCAGAAGGCAGCCGAGCTAGAGGCAGCCAACAACACCTTCGAGCGCCTGGCGCGCGAGTGGTACAGCGCCAAATGCAAGACCTGGACAGAAGGGACTGCTGTCCGAACCATCGGAGCACTGGAAAAGCACGTTTTCCCCGTGTTCGGTAAACGGCCGTTCACCAGCATTCTGCCGATGGAATGGATGAACTTCCTGCGAGCCATGGAAGAGACAGGCATCGTCGAGCAAACAAGTCGCGTTCGCGGCATGTGCAGAGAAGTCTACGATCTCGCCAGGGTTACCGGACGCGCCACTCACAACCCGCTCGAAGGCCTGCATAAGTTCCTTCTGACCAAGCCTGTCGAAAATTTCGCCCATGTATCCCTTGATGAGCTTCCCGCACTGCTGAGGGCCATCCGCTCCTACCCTCACGCAACAGACGTGCGCCTTGGCTTGCAGCTACTCACGATGCTTGCCTGCCGCCCATCGGAGCTACGCGAAGCACGCTGGCAGGAGTTCGATCTCGATGCCGGGTTATGGCTGATTCCTGCTGAACGCATGAAGCGGCGCCGCGAACACCTCATACCTTTGCCCAGCCAAGCTATTGCACTGCTTCGAGAACTACACAACATCACAGGCAACTACCAGCTTCTTTTCCCCGGCCGCAGCGACATGACCAAGCCACGTAGCAACACCGTTTTTTTGATGGCCTTGCGTCGCCTGGGTTACGAAGGCCGGCAGACAGGCCATGGCTTCCGCCATCTGGCCAGTACCATTCTCAACGAGAATGGCTTCGACTCACAGCACGTTGAGGCTCAGCTCTCGCATGTAAAAGAAGGCGTCCGGGGCGTCTATGACAAAAGCACTTACCTGGAGCAACGCAAAATCATGATGCAGTGGTATGCCGACCATCTTGACAGACTGGCTGCTGGCAACGTGGTGCAAATCAAGCGCGCGTAGATACAAATGCCGGCCTACTCATCGAAGCACACCGACCCAGAGAGTGAGCGATACTGCATGCCAGTGATGAAATTCTATGCACCTTATGAAGCAGCCTTTCTTCCGCTTGAAGTTACGGCCTACATGCTGCACCCCGCAGACGAAAAACTGAGAAACGCATATCTCAGACGAAAAATGGCCGAATACACGCTTTTCTGTGCGAGCGGGGATGGGCTTGAATCAGTTCCCGTCGAGGTGCTCAAGGATCTGCTCGAAAGCCCTGCCACTGCAGGAGCGGATGCTATGGAAAGTCTCGCCATACGGGGGGCAGTTGCCGGCGAGATACTTCTGAATTTGATCAAGCTGAATGCCAGTGGCGAAGACGCCAGCGTCAACAAGGCAATCCACTTAGGAGCCCAGTATTTCCAGGAGGCCCGAAACTCGTTAGGAGGCAAGATATCCCCCGGAGAGAGATCTATTCGGCGAGCATGGTCAGCCTTCATGCCCGTAGCCCATTTCTGGGCGGCCCTCCAAATCCATGTCCAGTCGACCGCAAATCTTGCCACGCCCATCAGTTCGGATTCGTATCTGCAGCAACTGAGCCTGGGAAACGAACTCGGCAAACTTGCACCAAAGCTGACTAGCAAGAATGCAAGAGAGCCGATCTGCACCCCAAATGCGCTCTGGACACTGCCCTGCTCCGTTGAGCTGCCAAGCTGCACATTCAGGTGCCACGGTCTAGACGAACAAGAACGGGACTGGCTGCGCAACTACAGAGCCCCATCCATCAGCAAATTCGACAGCTAGAAACAACTACTGCCATGCGCCCCGACAGCAGTGTGCGGGCACATCGAGATGCATAACTTAGCGAGCGTCATCACCCAGGAGACGCCCGTATGCATCTGGACACACAGAAAACCCTAATCCGCCAAACCAGCCTGATTGAGCATCTGGACCTATCTAGGTCGGGTCTGGACAAGCTGCGCAAAAAAGACGCCACCTTCCCTAAGCCCATCAAAGACGGCCCCCACAGGCAGGCGACGAACTTCTACGTTGTCGCCGAGGTTGAAGCCTGGATACGAGCTCAGATTGAGAAGCGGGACAACGGTTGAAATGGGCCCGCTGACCAAGGTCAGGGAACTGGAGGCCAGGGCAAGCGCTACGACATCCGCCCTCCGCCCCGCTGATGCTCCAGCACCTCGCCTACAGAACTGGCGAGAACTCTATCGCGCACTGCCCAACGCAGTCTTGCGCTCGGCTTTGTTTGCAGTGATAGGCAAGGGCCAACGAGCCAGACTGGATGGAACTACGATCACCTCGCAGGCTGGTATTGCACTGACCTACAGCGGAGAACAGCTCGACCAGAGCGACCTAGACCTCTGGGCTACGCTGCTACACCTGCTGCGCAATCATCCCCTGGATCAGGAGTTCCACACGAGCATATACGCTCTGTTAAAAGGCCTGGGCATCACGGACACGGGCCCTAGCAGAACCAGCCTGAAACACAGACTGCTGCGCCTCAGCAGCTGCGAGCTGTCGATTCGTACAGCCTCGTTTGTATATGAGGGCAACCTGATTAAGGCGGATTACCTCGAAGGTAATAAACCGCTTGTCCTGGGCCTCAACCCCAGCATCATCGGGCTGTTCGCCAGCGATCAGTTCACGCTAGTTCACTGGGGCGTCAGATGCATGCTGAGCGGGAGCCCCCTGGCGCAGTGGCTGCACGGATATTATTCGACACATGCAGCCCCCTACCCGGTCCGCATCGACACATTGCACAAACTTTCGGGCAGCAAAACTGTTAGCCCGAGCAAATTTCTCCAGTTACTACGTAGAGCTCTGGACAGGCTGGCCCTAGCCAGCGCCGAACATGGCCAAAAATTTACGTATCAGATCGATGGTGAGTTGGTCAGCGTCAATAAGCGCCCAAGCCCCTCTCAGGAGCGCCACATCTCAAAACGCCAAAACCGTACCGTTACAGCGGGTAAACCTTACCGTCATAGCGGGTAATGATACCGTTATGACGGGTTTTCGAAGCCGTTTCTACAGGTAGCACATACCGTTGTCGCAGGTATTTTTAACAATACCTAGAACCAGCATCTACAAAGCTTAAGGCCAAAAAACCGATACCCGCTAATCGCTTTTAAATCGTTATTTAATCTGTGCACCAGCCAATCCATGCAAAAAACTTTACAGTAACTATTTACACCTGCGCTGCTGCCATCCAGAATCCGGCTACGCAAATGCTCAGGCCGGACCCATGCCCCCTCTCAAGCACCAGACGCTTCTTCGCTATCGCGCTATTGAGCTGATTGCTCTCTGGGAAGGCCGCCTGATTACAGCTCAACTGATGGAACGGTTCGGTATCACTCGGCAGCAAGCCTCGGCCGACATCAACCGCTATAACAACGAACTCAACCCGCAAGCCCTGCTGCATAGTCCTTCCATCAAGGGCTACATCCCAGCCAATGGATTCAAGCCCGTGCTTTGTTCGGGGCATATCAACGAGTACCTTGAGCTGCTGACAAGTAATGGTTCTCAGCCGATAAATCTGGTACTGGAATCCCAACCAGGGGTAGCGGCAGTCCAACTGCCTGAGCGAGCCGTCAGGCCCGATGTTGTACGTGAATTGGTAAAGGCCTGTCGCAACAGAGCCAGTCTCAAAGTCGCCTACAGCTCAATGCGCAATCCCGAGCAACATGAACGGGTCATTTCACCGCACACCCTTATCTACTCAGGTTTTCGTTGGCACACTCGCGCCTTTTGCCACAAATCCCAGAGCTACCGGGACTTTCTAATCTCGCGCATTAGCGGCACGCCTCAGCCTAGTGATGAACATGCTCCGCCCAGCGAGCCTGACAACGCCTGGAATGAGCAGACCACCCTGCACATCATCCCCAACCGGCACCTAAGCGAAGCACAGCAAGCCATGGTCGCTCGCGACTACTCCATGACAGATGGGCAACTCCCCATCACCGTCAGAAAAGCTCTTACCCACTACATGCTGCAGCGTTACCAGGCCGCAATCACTGACGAGCAGTGTTCTCGGGTCGCAGAACATCCAGTACAGCTGTCCCCCGAAGATCGTGAGCTGCTTTTGCCTTACCTGTTCGGAGGGGAAGTCGCTTGATCATGCAGACTTTCAGCTATGACTCCGATCTTATCGGCGGCTCACTGCAAGTACGGGAATGCCGAGTCATCGCAGATCTACTGCTGCAACAGGCTTCCCCAGAGCAGTGGGCAGAAGAAATCCAGCAACACAATCGCCTGCAGAAGCGCTCACCAGCCTCGGCCAGACGAGTTGCTCAAGCGCTGCGTAAACGCCTGGAGCGCCTGGATCAACCTTTCTGGCGAGCCCTACGTGATGGTGACGACGAACTCGCCACCCAAGTCGCCTTCTGCGCGGCGCTTGAGCGCAACCTGCTGCTGGTGGAATTCATCGAAACCGTCCTGCGTGATGCCTACCTGACCAAGGCAGAACATCTCGAGCCCTGGCATTGGCATGACTTCCTAGAGGAGCGCAGCCATCGCGACCCTGCCATCGAGACCTGGACGGAATCCAGCCGTAAGAAAATGGGCCAAGTCGTCTATCGCATGCTGGCCGAGGCCAAGCTGCTCAAAAGTACGCGCAGCATGCAGTTGCAGACCTTGCTGGTCCGCCCTGAGGTTCGCACCCTGCTGGACGACAGTTACCGCCATCGCATCAAAGCCTGCCTGGAAGTGTCCAGCAGCACCCTCTGACAGGCAGTACCAAGGAATGAACGCATGAACCAGCAGCTACAGGATCGGCTGAACCAGATCCCAGAAAAAATCCTCACCGAGGAGTTTCTCAAAAGCCAAGGGCTGGGCAACGAAATCGGCTTCTGGATCTTCGACTACGCCCCCGAGGATGAGCTGCAGGTGCGCCAATACCTCGACTTCCTCAAAAGTTTTCTAGATAAAAAACACAGTCAGATGAAGGTTGTGAACATCAATCTGCTGCACGCCATGAAGGACTATCTGGATCAGCGCAACTTCACTGATAAGGCCATCCAGATGCAGACCACCAAGGGCGACTTGGCACTGCTCAAAGCGCTTGCCGGCCCGCTGCACATGGACAAGTTCGCGCCCTACCTGATGGAGCATTACCGCGCCACGGAACACGATGTTGTGCTCATTACAGGCGTGGGCTCTGTATGGCCTGTGCTTCGCGCCCATAACCTGCTCAACAAACTGCATGCCCTGCTCGGCCACAAGCCGCTAGTACTGTTTTACCCGGGGCACTACTCTGGCCAGTCGCTGGCCCTGTTCAACCGTATTACCAGCAACAACTATTACCGCGCATTCAAGCTGGTGCCCTGATCAATAAGGATGATGGCCGTGAGCATTAAAGAAATCTTCTTCAAGGAACTCGACCGCCCGATTAACGGTGTGGTCAAGGCGGATCAGGCTGATGACGCCACCGTGCACCAGGAGCTCGACGAATACGTCGTCACCAATGAGCTGGAAAAACACTTCCGTAGCTTCTTCGAGTCCTACAGTACCGACCTCAGTGATCCCTCCATCGCCAACCGAGTGGGCGTATGGATCAGCGGCTTCTTTGGCTCAGGTAAGTCGCACTTCCTGAAAACGCTGTCTTACCTGCTGGCCAACATCGAAGCCCATGATGCCCGAGGCAACAGCAAGCGCGCCGTTGCCTTCTTCGACCAGAACAAAGTGCGCGACGCCATGATCCGCGCCGACATCGACAAGGCGGTAGCCAACAGCGCCGATGTCATTCTGTTCAACATCGACAGCAAAGCTAGCTCCAACGACGCAGGTAACCCGATCCTCAACGTCTTCCTGCGCGTGTTCAACGAACACCAGGGTTTCAGCGGCGACCATCCGCACATCGCCCATATGGAACGCCACCTCACTCAGCGCGGTGTGTATGAGCAGTTCAAGCAAGCCTTCAACACAGCCACAGGCCTGGAGTGGGTCGATGAGCGTGACGGCTATCAGTTCTACCAGGACGACATCGAAAAGGCGCTTGCCAGTGCGCTAGGTCTCTCTGCCGAAGCCGCTCACAAGTGGTTCGAAGCCTCAGAGCAAACCTTCAGCGTGTCGGTGGAGAACTTCTGCAACTGGGTGAAGGAATACCTCGACACCCAGCCCGCCAAGCACCGCGTACTGTTCCTGGTCGACGAAGTGGGTCAGTTCATCGGCAGCGATACCCGACTGATGCTTACCCTGCAGACCATCACCGAAAATCTCGGCACCATCTGTAAAGGCCGCGCCTGGATCATCGTCACCTCCCAGGCTGATATGGATGCTGTGCTCGGCGAGTTGTCCTCCACCAAAGCCAATGACTTCTCCAAGATCGCCGGGCGTTTCAAAACCCGCCTCTCGCTTTCCAGCTCCAACACCGACGAAGTCATCCAGAAACGCCTTCTACGCAAGACAGAAGCTGCCGAGGCGGAACTGCGCGCGCTCTGGGAGCAGAAGGGCGACATCCTGCGCAACCAGATTACCTTCGATCGCTCGGGCCCAACGCTGAAGAATTACGACGGCCCGGACAGCTTCGTCGCCAACTACCCGTTCGCGCCTTACCACTTCCAACTGGTGCAAAAAGTCTTCGAGGAAATTCGCAAGGTCGGTGCCACCGGTGCTCACCTGGCCTATGGCGAACGCTCCATGCTCGATGCCTTCCAAATGGCCGCCCTGTCACTCAAGGACAAACCCTTGGGCGCATTGGTGCCCATGTACAGTTTTTACCGTGCGGTGGAAGGCTTCCTCGACACCGCCGTCAAGCGCACCATCGACCAGGCCAGTGAAAGTGAAGTGCTCGATGACTTCGACGTACAGATCCTGCGCACCCTGTTCATGATTCGCTATGTCGACTTGATCAAAGGCACGCTCGATAACCTGGTCACTCTGTCCATCGAAGAGGTCGACACCGACAAGCTTGCCCTGCGTCGCCGTCTTGAAGGCACCCTGCAGCGCCTGGAAAAGGAAAACCTGGTCATCCGCAATGGAGACGAGTTCGTCTTCCTCACCAACGAAGAGCGCGACATCACCCGTAAGATCAAGGCCACTGAAATCGCCTCCTCGGACGAGAACAAGGCGCTTGCCGAGCTCATCTACAAGGACCTACTCAAGGACAAGAACAAGTTCCGCTACAACCTGACCAAAACCGACTACAGCATCGGTCGTTTCCTCGATGGTCACAGCCTTGAAGGCCGCTACGAGCAGGATCTGCGCGTCGAGGTTATCTCCCCGCTAGACCCTGACTACGCCCTTTATGGCGAAGCCAGTTGCCTCAACAAGAGCAACGAAGCGCCAGCAGGCCTCGCACTGTTCAAACTCCCCGACAGCAGTGAGCTGTTCGGCGAGCTGCGCATTTGGCTCAAAACCAACAAATTTATTCGCCTCAACAACGATGACAACCAGCCCGATCTCAGCCGCATCCTGTCCGACCGTGGCCGTGAAAACCAAGAACGTAAAAAACGCCTGCGTCTGATGCTCGAAGCGCTGCTGGAGCGTGCTGAAATTTACGCCCTCGGCCAGCACCTCAAACTCAGCGGCAACAACATCCAGACCCGTTTCGACGAAGCCTGCCAATACCTGCTGGAGAACACTTACAACAAGCTTGGCTACCTGCGCGTCTTGCAACAGGAGCCCGAGCGCGAGCTGCATGCCGTACTGCACAATGATGATATTGCCCAGCTTGGCCTCACCCTGGATGGGGAAGACGGCAACGCCCAGGCCATCAAGGAAGTCGAGCAATTCATAACCCTGCGCGCCTCCGGTAATGACCGCCTGCTGGTTGCCGACATCATCGAGCGCTTCAACAAGCGCCCCTTCGGCTGGCCCGATGGCGAAATCCTCCTGCTGATCGGCCGCCTCGCCGCCGCTGGGCGTATCTCCTTCCACGTTGCAGGCCCAAGCCTCGCGCTGCCGGATGCTTTCGAGTACCTGACCAACAGCCGCAAGCGGCGAGAAATCTCGGTGCAGAAGAAGCGCCAGACCGATGAGGTATTGCTCAAGAAAGTCCGCAATCTCAGTCAGGATCTATTCAACGCCATAGGCCCGGCCGGTGAGAAAGAGCTCTATGCCTTCTACCGCAGCCGCCTGGAAACCTGGCTCTCCGAACTCAAGAGCTACAAGAGCAAGGTTGATGTCGGTCGCTTCCCAGGCAAAAGCACAATCGAGAAGTCTCTACTGACCCTGCAGCGTCTGCTGGGCAACAGCGATAGCGTCGATTTCTTCAAGGAGGTGGTCGACAACTCGAACGATTACCTCGACCTCGAAGAGGACTACCGTGACCTCAACGAGTTCTTCACCAACCAGTTGCACAGCTGGCAGCAGCTGCAACAGGCATTGCGCCGCTTTGATAAAAACCGCAATGCCCTGGAGAAAAACGACAGCGCCCGCAAGGCTCTGGCCGAACTGCAGGCCATCGAAAGCCACGCCAGTCCCTACAACCAGCTACACAAGGTCTCTGGCCTGGTGGAAACCGTTGAGGCTGTCAACGTCAGCATTCTCACGGAACAGCGCGAGCAGGCGCTGGTAGCGATTGACCAGAAGATCGCCCTGCTGCAGGCCGAAATCGCCAAGAGCGGCATCGAAAGCCCTGAGCTAAGCAATCGCCTGCTGCGTCCGCTCCAGCTGCTTAAAGCCGAAGCCGAGACTGAAACCAGCCTGGCCCACATCTACCAACTGGAAAGCCAAACCGCCGAAGAACGCCTGCAAGACGGCATCTTCGAGCTGGAGCGCGCCATTCAATCCGAGGTGGATCGCCAGCAAAAGCTGCAGCAGCAAGCTGACAAAGCAGCACAGCAAGCTGCCCAGGGCAGCAACCAGATTAAGGAAGAGCGCACACCACCTCTCGTTCCGGTCAAGCCGGTCGCCCCACCCAAGCCAGTAGTCGAAATCGCGGCTACCAGTGTTTTCAACAAGCTGGGTAATGGCGTTTACCTAGAAAGTCAGAGCGATGTGGAGCGCTTCGTCGAGGCGCTAAAGGCTGAGCTTGTAGCAGCCATCCAGCAGGAGAAACGTATCAGGATTCGTTAAACCGGCAACTGCACAAAAAAAATGCTAATAATGCCAATCTGCGCAATAAAAACAGGATTCGCACAAATTTTCCTTAGCGCAACACGGTATTCAAGAAGGAACTGAGCCATGCAACCGGTCGGGTACAACCGCCTGCTTCAGGAGTCGACAGTCAAGACGCTGCCACCGGCGCGCCTGGCGGAAGTCCGTGCGGTCACCCGCAAGGAAGTCATCGGCCAAACCTTGGCAGTACCCGCCAGCATGGCACCGGCCGCCGACGATCTGCTCGGCCATATCCTCTTCGCCCTCAAGCACGAGGGCGTTGAGCTGGCCATCCTGGCCCAGTGCCTGCCGCTGATTACTGAACCAGAGCTACGCGCCGCTATCGAGGCCAGCCCCACCAGCCAGTACCTGCGTAAAGCGGCGTACTTGTGGGAGCACTTCACCGGTCAGTGCATCCAGCATCAGGCAGGCAACCTGCGCACCGCCTACGTGCCGCTGTTTGACCCTGCTCAGTACATCACAGTTGCAGGGGCGAAGAACAACCGTTGGCGCGTGCTGTTCAACGGCATCGGCAACCTCGACTACTGCATCACCCTACGCCGTACCGATGCGCTGCAGACGCTGCTGGATCGCAACCTGCTGCAACAGGCCACCGCGTTCAGTGAATCGCTACCGCGTGACATCCTCAACCGCGCCCTGGCGTGGGCCTACCTGCACGAAACCCGCGACTCCTACGCCATTGAGAACGAAACCCCCAGCCAAGACAAAGCCGGCCGTTTCGTTGACTTGCTCAAGCAGGCCCACCAGCCTCGCCAGCTGGATGAAGACTATTTCGTCGAGCTGCAAAACGCCGTCATCAGTAACCCCTATGCCCAGGCGGCTGCATTTCGTCATCAGCAGAACTACCTCAGCAACGGCCTGCGCGGCGCACTCGGCGTTACCTATCTACCGCCACCGCCCGAACTCGGCCGTGAGCTGATGGAGCAGCTGATTCAGCTGGCCAACCAGCCGCCCCAAGACCTCGACCCGCTGCTGTTGGCCAGCATTGTCTCCTTTGGTTTTGTGTTTATTCACCCCTTTATGGATGGCAACGGCCGCCTGTCACGCTTTCTCTTCCATCAGGTGCTCTGCCAGCGCGGGGCACTGAAGCACGGCCTGCTGCTGCCGGTATCCGTAGCCCTGCGTCAGAACGAGGCCGACTACCTGGCTACCCTGCAGGCGTTCTCCGAACCCGCGCGGCGTTTCTGGGACGTGACCTTTATCGACGAGGGCCAGTTCGCCTTCGACTTCACCGGCCACGAAGCGCTTTACCGTTACTGGGATGGCACCGCCTGCGCCGAATTTATGCTGCGCGCCACCGAGCAGGCGCTCGAACGACACCTCAAGGAAGAAACCCAGTTTCTCAATCGCTACGACGCCATCTACCGCCGTATTGATCAGCAATTTGACATCCCCAGCAGCACCCTCGCGCGGCTGGTGATGTTCTGCCTCGACCAAAACGGCACGCTCTCGCAAAACCGCCGTAAGCAATACCTGCATCAGGTGCCGGAAGCCGTCTTCGACGCCCTGGAATCCGCCTGGCGTGAGGTCATCAACAATGGCTAACACCGCACAGCATCTGCGTGCCAATCAGGCAATTGGCCGCGACCGAATCAGGCAATCAGCCGCCAGCCGCCAGCCGGCCACTCGAACAGCGGCCCGCCCAAACACCATTCAGCGCACTGCATAGCAGCCCTATTCAGGACACCCCATGAACACCAGCCACATCAAAAGCTACGCCCCCAAGGCCCGTACCGCCTTTATCGCCGCCATGACCAAGCGCGCGGCGCTGTTTGGCATTCGCGAATCCAGCATCCCCGCCATGGGCATTGCGCCCGTGGAGCAAAAGGGCGATCTGGTCCTGATCGGCGACCGCGCCTTGCCGGCCAGCGTCATTCGCCCGCGCGCCGCATTGGTGAAAAAGGTCGAGCAACTGGGCTTTGCCCAGGCCATGGAACAGGCCGCCTACAGCTGGTTCAACCGCCTGTGCGCCATCCGTTATATGGAGCTGCAGGACTACCTCGACCACGGCCGCCGCGTGCTCAGCGCCGCCGATGGCAGCGCGGGCACCCCGCAAATTCTGGAAGACTGTTTAGAGATCGACCTGCCGGGCCTCGATAAACAGCTGATTACCGAGCTCAAGCTCGACGGCAACAAAGACGAAGAACTCTACCGCGAACTGCTGCTGGCCCAGTGTCACGCCCTGCACCAGGCCATGCCGTTTCTCTTCGAGGCGGTGGATGACGCCACCGAGCTGCTGCTGCCCGACAACCTGACCAAAACCGACTCGCTGATCCGCGAGCTGGTCAGCGCCATTCCAGAAGAAGACTGGGCCAATATCGAGATCATCGGCTGGCTCTACCAGTTCTACATCTCCGAGAAGAAGGACCAGGTCATCGGCAAGGTGGTAAAAAGCGAGGACATTCCCGCCGCCACCCAGCTGTTCACGCCCAACTGGATCGTCAAGTACATGGTGCAGAACTCCCTGGGCGCGCAGTGGCTGGCGACCTACCCGGACTCGCCGCTCAAAGCGCAGATGGAGTACTACATCGAGCCCGCCGAGCAGACCGCCGAGGTCAACGCCCAGCTCGCCGCCATCACCCCGGAAAGCCTCAACCCAGAAGCACTGACCCTGATCGACCCGGCCAGCGGCTCCGGGCACATCCTGGTGGAAGGCTATGACCTATTCAAAGCCATTTACCTGGAGCGCGGCTACCGGCAGCGCGACGTGGCTCAGCTGATCCTGGAGAAGAACCTGTTTGGCCTCGACATCGACGGCCGCGCCACACAGCTGACTGGCTTTGCCCTCATGATGAAAGGCAGAGCGGATGACCGCCGCCTCTTCGAGCGCGGGATAAAGCTCAATGTCATGGCGCTGGTGGACAGTGCAGGGTTCGATCCTGAGGTATTGGCTAACGGTTTAAAGCTGGCGGATTACGGGTTGCAGCTGGGCGATCTAAACGAGCTGAAGCGTTTGTTTGAGCACGCCACGACCTTTGGGTCGTTGATTCAGGTGCCAGAGGGGCTAGCGAAGAAGCTACTAGGGCTGAAGCAGCTTTGCGAAGCAACCAGTCTCGATCTGTTTGTGACGGAATCGTTCAAGCGCCTAGGACCGTTGGTTCATCAGGCAGAGCTGCTCGCAGCGCAGTACGACGCGGTAGTGATGAATCCGCCGTACATGGGCAGTAGTGGGATGAACAGCCCCCTGAAAAAGTACGCCAAGGACAAATTCCCCGAAGCGAAGGAAAACCTGTTCGCTTGTTTCATTGAGCGATGCTGCCTGCTGGCAAAAGATACCGGACAGAGCGCTTTGGTGACGATGCACAACTGGATGTTCCTATCTTCATTCCAGAAGATGCGCGAGCGCTTGCTGAGGATGAAAACGATCACAACGATGGCTCATCTCGGGGCAGGCGCCTTTGGGAGCATCTCGGGGGAGGTCGTTCAGGCAGCAACCTTTGTGTTGAAGAACGCTCCACCGCGGGGCTATCGGCCAGTCTTCTTCCGGTTACTGGATGGCGGCGAGGAAAGAAAACGAACAGCTCTTCGTCTTGGCGAGAACCGCTTCGCCGAGGCAGCGCAGAGCGAGTTCGAAAAGATCCCCGGAAGCCCGATTGCCTACTGGGTGACTGCGAAAGTACGAGAGTCTTTCGTGGAATTCCCTGCTGCTTCAGCGTCACTTGATCCAAGGGAAGGGCTGGCCACCGGCAACAACGACCGATACGTCCGCTGCTGGCCAGAAGTGTCTATTGAAGAAATCGGGCTTGGTTGTGAAGACCGCACTGCAGCAAAGGAAACAGGCAGGCGCTGGTTTCCATATAACAAGGGGGGGGAGCTTCGGAAGTGGGCTGGCAACATTTGGTTCTTGGTGGACTGGTTAGACGATGGCGAAGAGCTCCAAACGAAGCTACATCCATCGGGAGCCCGGGTCTGGGCCCATAACTTCAATCTAGATTTCATCTTCCGTCCGTTCCTAACCTGGTCTGACATAACGTCGAAGGGGCTTTCAGTTCGCCTCTACCCTGCAGGCTTCCTATTTGACGCCACGGGCCTATCCGCGTTTGCTAAGGACGGCGCGTTTGGGGGCGCGATTGAGCGAGCGACCGCTTTGGGAAACTCACATCTTGGTACGATGTTCGCCCAGATTCTTAATCCAACCCTGCACTTCAAATCTGGCAACTTCGGTGTTCTCCCTGTCAACGAGACGCTGGATTTGTCAGCATCGGTTCGGCAAGCAGTTGCTGTCGCGACTAAGGACTGGGATGCATATGAACGCTCCTGGGACTTCAAATCTCTCCCGCTCCTGTCGGCCACCTTCGACTCCACGCGTAACCTTGAAGGCAGCTACACCGCATGGATCACCCAAAACCGCGCCACCATCGCCGAGATGCAGCGGCTCGAAGAGGAGAACAACCGACTCTTTATCGACGCCTATGGCCTAGCGGATGAGCTCACCCCAGACGTGCCCATCGAGCAGATCACTCTCACAGTCAACCCGGCCTACCGCTACGGCGGCAAGCTGAGTGAAGCCGAGCTGTGGACGCGTTTTCGCGAGGACAGCATGCAGGAACTGGTGTCCTACGCCATCGGCTGCATGCTCGGTCGCTACAGCCTCGATGAGCCCGGCCTGATCTACGCCCATAGCGGCAACCAGGGCTTCGACCCCAGCCGCTACACCCGCTTCCCGGCCGATGCCGACGGCATCCTGCCGCTCACCGATAAAGAGTGGTTTGCCGACGATGCGGCCAACCGCCTGATCGAGTTTATTTCAGTGGCTTGGGATAAGGCCCACCTCGAAGCCAACCTGCGCTTTCTCGCCGATAGCCTTTCGCCGAAAAAGACCGAGTCCAGCCGCGACACCCTGCGCCGCTACCTCTGCGACAACTTTTTCAAAGACCACCTGCAAACCTACAAAAAACGCCCGATCTACTGGCTATTCAGCAGCGGCAAACAAAAAGCCTTCCAGTGCCTGGTCTACCTGCACCGCTACAACGAAGGCACCCTGGCACGCATGCGCACCGAATACGTCATCCCCCTCAGCGCCAAACTGAGCAGCTACGCCGCCAAACTGGAAAAAGACATCGAAGCCAGCAACAGCACCGCCGAAAAGAAAGCCCTGGAAAAGCAGCTTTCAACCCTGCACAACCAACAAGCCGAACTCGCCACCTTCGACGAAAAACTCCGCCACCACGCCGACCAACGCATCAGCCTGGATCTGGATGACGGAGTGAAGGTCAACTACGGCAAGTTTGGCGACTTGTTGGCCGAGGTGAAGGCAGTGACGGGTGATAAGGCTGAGTGATATGGAATTTCGCGGGACCCTTTAGAAAAGGGTTCCGTTCACATGGATGAAGTGGGGAAACAACGATGCCAACTATTGGCTGGATAGAAGAAACCGGATTGGATCGGTACTGGGAAACTGGGAGCCCACTTGACTATTCATCCGTGCCCGACAGCTACCCATGCCGCCACTGCGAATTGATCTTTGATTCCATTGCTCAGCGCGAGAGGCACGAGGTCGTGCATCCGATACAGAACCCTACCCTGTATTTTCAGGATCGGGATATTGCCGGCAAGCAACTGCGGATCATCGCGCCACTCAAGCCCGGTGACCTAGGTGCGCGCAATGTTGATGCACTGACCATCAACGGTGCTGAAAACCAGTCGGTTGACGATCTATTTGAGTGCATACAGGCGGTGCAGAAGGGCTACATCGATGTGAGTTATGGCAGCTCGGCTTTGCAGAAAAACTTGAAAATCGAGGTATGCATTGCCGACAAGCAGGAACTGCATAAGGTCGACCAGGCATTCGCACTGCATTTCTCCAAGGACGACTTCACCAGTAGTGATATTGCTGCATTTATCGACAATGTGAAGCAGTACAGCACGGTGATCGAGTACACCAACGGACTGGTGCGCTACCTGCACGGTGTGATGGCCAAGGATCGACGTTCGGATAGCATGCCATTTGAAGACTTTGATACTCGCTTCAACCAGGCTGTGCAGTCGCTGCAGGATTACCGTACAGGCCTTTGCATGGGTGTAAGGGCCGTGATTCGCTTTAATCGGAATGACTTCAGTAGCCTGCAAGGCTGCGGCTTGCCGGAAATAGAAGCTGCCATGCAGTTCTTCAGGGGCGAGCCCTATACGGTACCAGTGCATGTCGGCAGTAGCGTCAGAATGCCGGTGGACTTCTCAACAGAGTTCATTCTCAAGGAGCTACTGGATAGCTTTCAGCAAGCTTCGCTGCAGGATATGGAGCAGCAGATTGCGGCGCTATCGGCGAACAATCTGTCGCTGCAGGATAGAAGCAAGTTCGACTACATCTGTTACAGAAAGGCAGTTGCGCAAGATGATGTTTCTGCGATCGATAAATACCGGAAAAAACTCAAAATTGACGATGTGTTTCATACGCTTATTGGGGAGCAATGACAGATGACTGGCATTGAGCATGAAATCGCCGAACCCAAATCGGGCGATGCTAAAAAGCCCAAGCAGAGCAAGGCCGAGCCAAAATCTGTTGAGCAAATACTCACAGAGGCTTTTGCAATAACCATGGACAAAGATAAGAACATCAAGCCGGCAAGTATCACCAAGGCCGACCTGAAGTCGTTGATGACCTATCCGCAGGATACGCGCCTGAGCAGTGAACTTGCCGAGAGCATTACTGCTGCTGCCTGCAAGACGGATCCGGAGCTCAAAGTTCTTTCACTCATCACGCTGGCAGCCTTCAAGTGTCAGCGTGATGGGCTACGCCATCAGCTGATGGCCTTCTGTGTGCGCCTGGCCAGTTCACTTTGGATTCAGCGTCATCGCGGGTCATTAGACCTATACCGGGACATCATGGAGGCCGACAAGGGTCTGGACAGCAGTCCGCTGACCTTCCTGAGTAACGCCATCACAGAGCAATACCGAAAGCGGATTGACTCGGTTGGACGACAGGCCAGTGAAGCGCCAAGCCCGAGCACAAGTAATGCCGAGGCAAATGAATCTACCGCATTGGATGTATTGTCCAAGAAAGAGCTGGCGGCACAGAGAAACAATATTCTGCTCATTGGCGCTCTGTGGCTGATGGCCCAAGGTAAGACGGATCTCAACGCCGCTATCGAGTTCTTCTCGGGCCTGCTGAATGAGCAAACCTCGCCCACCCAGAGCCCGCGTGCGGTTGCAGTTTTTCTTGCGGAGCAATATGCCAATCAGGACAGCCTGCTGGCCGACACCATCGATTACTTCAAGAAACAGTTCACGGAGCTGGCAGGCCAGCAAAAATTCTTGCAGTCGAAACATAACGCGCAAGAGGTTGAGCTTAAGGCTTTGCAAACCAAGGTCATGACGCAGATCACTGCGATCGCTGACAAGGATCAGCAAATTGCTCGACTAATGGCTGAAGTCGAGCAGCTGAAGCTGGCACAGCATGAGCAGCAGCTGGATGAGCGTGCTACACGAACACATCTGCGTGACAACGCTGGGCAGGCCAAGGCCAAGGCATTCAATCTTCTTACTGAGGATGTGCTTGAGCCGCTGAAGCTCTCCCTGGCAGCCTTGCAGCGTGAAAAACCCAAAACAGAAGTTGCCGTGCATCAAATCGAATTGGCAGTGGAAAGTATTGAAAGGGATATCAAATGGTTCAGCGAGTAGGCATTGACTTCGGCACCACAAATAGTCTCATTTCAGTAATTACCCGAGCGGGTCTAGCAAAGTGTTTCGACGATACCGGGCGTCCACATCCTTCAGTTGTGCGCTATGAAGGCGAAAAGGTTATCTGCGGGAAAAAGGCACGGGACAAGCTTGAGAAGCTGGTTATTGGTGTGCTGGGTAACACGGTGCGCGGCCCGAAAAAGCTGCTGGGTAGCGAGCATATCAACGTTGATGGCCGGATCATGACGCCGGTCGAGGTCATTGCCGATTACATCAAATACCTAGTGGCTGATGCTGACGATAGCGATATTGATCAGATTGCAGATCTGACACGTGCCGTAGTGACCATTCCGGTGGCTCTGGACGGACGGGGCAGGCAAACATTGCGCGAAGCAATGCTCAATGCCGGCGTATACGTTGAAACCTTCGTGCACGAGCCATTGGCAGCGCTTTATGGCTATTTCAAAGACCAGCCGAATACTCGAGACGTTCTTGCGTACTACGACGGCAAGATGGTTTTGGTTTTTGATTGGGGTGGCGGCACGCTGGACCTTACGCTATGCAAGATAGTCAATGGCTCCATCGTTCAGGTGCTCAACCGCGGCAACAATCTGGTCGGTGGTGATTATCTGGATGACGCCATTCTCAGTCATGTGACTGACGAGCATGCGCGCAAGTTTGGCTTGAGCGCTGAAAGCAAGCTAACGACCAATCCCGGCATGCGCGCGAAGCTGATCACTCAGTGCGAGCAGGCAAAAATCACGCTATCAACCCGCGACAAGACCAATATATTTCTACCCAATTATTTTCAGGGTACTGATGAAGAATCTGAAATTGATATCTGGTTGACCAGAGAGACTCTGGAAAGTATTTGCAACCGTCTGATCAATCAGGGCATCGACGAAATCGACAGTCTGCTGGACAAGGCCGATGTAGACCCACAGACGCTTGCGCTATGCCTTGCGACCGGCGGCATGGTCAATATGCCGGTGATAAAAAACAAGCTAACTGAAAAATTTGGTGTTTCCGCACTGCATATTTCCGAGAAGGGTGACCGGATTATTTCCGAAGGTGCAGCCTGGATCGCGCACGACAATCTTGAGCTGGCCCTGGCAAAACCGTTTGAACTGGCTGAAGCGAGAAACTCGTTGCTCACAGTGATTCATGAGGGCACCCGCTTGCCACAGAGGGGCGAGTCAATCCAAAAACAGCAATCCATGTATTGCTCTGATCCTCGCGATGGCAAAGCCATTTTCACCTTCAAGCGCCCACAGATGGTTCAGAAGTCAGCTGCGGCTGATCCGCGCACCAACTATGGCAGCCTGGTGGTTGAAGTGAATCCAGACTTCCCCCCACTTGAGGAGCGGATTGAGCTTACGATAACCATCGATGACAACCTGATTTTGCATGCCCGGGCGATGGCCGAAGACTTCAGGGAACCTGCAGTAGAGGAATACTACGATCTGGAATTTTCGTTAGTGGTTAAAAAGGCGGCGGATGACTCAATCGAAAAAAAAAACCGCTTAAGGCAGGCAGTTAAAAAAAGCGGACCGGCACAATTATTCGTGCGGGCCAACGTCACGAACGATAAGGATCGCTGGGACACCGTGCCGGGTGAGTTACTCAAAGAATACAACGCCAAATATGTCTATCTGCAGAAGCCTATGACCAGAGTGCAAAACGAAGAGGACGTCCGCTATCAGCCTTGTTCTGGATGTGGTGCGAAATGGAGGAAAAACTGTTGCACTGCTGGATCTTTTACGGGATAGAAAAACTCCTAATAGGACGGGCCTCGCACTCCGCCAGAAAGCTGAGCCAGCCATCTTCGACTCTTGCCCGGGATTAGAGCGTGAAGGTGACATGGCTAGTTTGGCGAGCGGCTGGCTGAAGTGAAGGCTGTAACCGGTGACAAGTCGAGCGACTGAAGCGCTCAACCATCGCATAGGGAGTATCAACGGTGGCATTAAAAGCATTCCGTGGCAGGCCTTTCGACCATACCCACGAGAACCGGGCCTTCAACGACCTGTTTGACGCGCTGCAACAGCATTGCATAGCCACTGAGCAGGACTGGTACCTGCTCGGTAACTTCTTTGTGGGCAGCCGCGAACTGGATGCGATGGTGATCAAGCCCAACGCGCTGATCATCATCGACTTCAAAGAATTCAGCGGAGCCCTGCATTTTTCCGAAGAAGGTCCATGGCTGATCAGTAGCGCCGAAACGGGCGACAGCGTGACGGTTAAGGGTGGCGCGAGTATCAATCCGCTGCGCCAGCTACGCCTCAACAAAAGTGCCATGCTCGACTTCCTGAGCCGCAACCTGGCGGAGCTGAACCCGGTATGCAACTGGCGGCACACGGCCGCACTGGTAGCCTTTCAGGGTAAGGTCGAGTTCGATCGGCAACAGCTGCCGGGGTCTATCAAGCCCTGGTTCCATATCAGCGATACGCGATCCGTCGTCAGGGATCTTGACGCTATTGTCAGCAGGGAAATCAGGCTCTCGCCCGAAAATATTGAAGATATCGTCGGCAAACTTGGGCTTGAGGTTTTTGTACCTTCCGGCATACCCACAACTAGAGAGCTGGGACATCCGCCAATACGTGAAAATGCCGTCTGCCGATTGACCACTCGGCAAGACGAGGCACTGCATGACTTTCGCAGCTGGCTGCAGAACGGCACTGGGGTATTTCGCGTCACAGGCATGGCTTCGACCGGAAAGCGCTTCCTGTTTCCTCGTCTGGTGGAGGCAATCGATGAAGCCGGACGGGAACTGTTGCTGCTGACGCCTAGTGTGCGGATCTCCTCGACTTACCAGCATCCTCTGGCGCAGCCGACCTCTATCTATAGTTGGTTGTATACCCATCAGCCCAAGCGCTTCGAGAAGCAGGACGACCGCCAGATCGGCATTCACGAGATCAGGGACGAGCTGTTTTTAGAGGGTAGGATTCCGGTTCTGGTGGATGCTCATCTGTTGAGCGATGAAGAGTTTGAGGTCGGTGACAGGCGCTATGGGTCTGGCCGACTGCTGCATGATTTTCTTTCAGTCATCGCCAAAACCAAGACGCCCTTTGTGATCATCGGTGACCCATATCAGATGCCCAGAGGCTCCCTGCAACGCAGCCTAGTCAGTGGCACCATGCTGGAGAAGTTGGGACTGGCAGTTGATCACTGCGCGCTGACCGAGCAGATCGTCATGGATGAAGACGATGCACTCAAACACATGCAGGCGCACCTAGCCGACAGCCTGAACAAGAACTGCTTTAACAGGCTGCCACACCTCTCGGGTAAGCGCCTTGAAATTCTCGATGCCGGAAATTCCAGGAGCTGGACGCCAGATGTCAGCAATGTCCGAGCCGAGTCCATTCTGATCTGCGCCACCCATGAGCAGAACAGCAAGCTCAATGCGGCGGTAAAAAGCAGGGTTCTGGGGCACGCCAGCCCAACACGACTGGCTGCTGGTGACCGAATCGACTTCTACAACCGCACACCCATCCTTGCATCGACTGAGGGATCTTTGAGCCTTGAGGCGCTGCGCTGGGTTAGCTCCGGCGAGATTGCGCTGGTCGATTCGGTTGACGATACTGTTGAAACCCACTTTGTCGAGCTGCGTGGCCGTAAGGAAGCCATCCGCTTGTGCTTCCAGTGCGCCAGTTGCCGTCTACCTGGCTTGGGTGAAGTAGGCTTCCGCTATCTGGTGGACTACTTCGAGGCCGATCGTCCGGAGCTGGCCAGCGAGCAATACCTGGCATTGCAGGTATTGGCCCGGCAGCTGGCCAGACCATTACTGCAGCCGCTGAAAGCCAGGCTTCCGGATAAGCAAAGTACGGACTACAAGGAGGCAAGAACCGAGTACGACCGGCTCGAATATCAGATCCTGCAGAGTCAAGGCTATCTATCCGCCGCACTCATTCGCCCTGCACATGCGATGACGCTGCATCGTGCTCAGGGCAGACGCTGGCCCAGTGTCTGGGTCAACGCGGCGCGCAGTGCCTCGAGTACAACGGCCAATAACGCTGACTATTTCCGTTGGTTGTACACAGCAACCGTGCTGGCAGATGAGCAATGCGTCATTCGTCAGATGCCTGCTCTCACTCCGCTGAGTAACGCCTGTATAAGCCGCGCCCATGACTTGAAAATAGCCCCCCTTCCACTTAGGCAGGGCCTGTTCTACGACACAACCAGGCAGCCTACGGAGCAGGAAGCCTTGCTGAGCACCCCGTCAGGGTTCTCCAACATGGCGCTACTTCCTCTCTTCCTGACATTGCATGAGCGGCTTTCAGACTCCAACTGGAGCATTGCGGACTGGAGCGAGCATAGCTACCAGGTCGTTATGGGGCTTACCGACCGGCAATCGATGGCCAGCGTGCGGCTTAGGTTGCATTACGACAAGAAGTTTGCCGTCAGCAATCTGGTTTTTGCCGATGGCAGCCAGCCTGAGCAGGATGCAATCAGCACTCTGTTGTGCCAGCCATTCAGGCCGCAGAGTGAAACCCTGGCGCAAGCACTCGAAGCCTTTAAGGAGCAGATCAGCACGCTGGGCTTTAGCCTGGTGGAGGCCAAGGAGTCGAACTATCGACTGCAACTGACGCTGGCCATTGACGATGAAGCCGTCGAGACTCAGGTAGATTGCGACAAGGAAGGGATGATCAGCTCGGTGCGTATTCTGAAAGCATCTTCCGAGGAAGTAATTAATCGTCTGGAAGAGGCTTTGGTGTTCTCGGCATGAGTGTTTTTGATGAAATTCGAGAACATAAATCACGCCATGACTTGGAAGGTGCCTGGCAGGCCGGCTTTAAAGTCCTGGAAGTTGAGCCCAACAATGAGTTCCTGAAAACCTCACTGTTCTGGGTGAATTACGCAGCGCTCAAACCTTTGCTCGAGCCCATCAAATCCCGTGAAAACAAGGCTCCTTTACCTCACGAGCAGGCGAAGATCGACCTGTGGGCCTCACGCATCGCCACTCTTCAGCTAGCGCTTCCCAGTGAAAACATCGATTTCAGGCTATGGAATCTGTTTGGCGAAACTGGGAAGTTCTGCGAGCCACTCTGCACATTTATCTTGCACAGTGGCAGCAAGCTTTTTACGCCAGGTGATCACCAGCCATTCGTTTCGGAGAAAGGTGAGTCCCCCAGCGTGGTCATGAAGCTGGCCCGTATGGTCGCCGCCGGCTTTCTCGTAAATGGTGCTAGCAGCCCACTGCCTGCAAATCGAGTCACTGGGTTTCTGAAGTATGCAGAGGCCCATACGGAGGATTCGTCAGAGCGCAAAGTGTGGCTTGAGTGGGACAAGGCACGAATATATTTCACAGTAGGTGAATTCTCCCGCGCCAGAGACTCCTACCTGGCCGTGCTGAAAAAGAAGCGTCGAGAGCCGTGGGCTTGGTTCGGCCTGGCCAAGACCTACGCGGCCGAGCCGGAAAAGGCGATCTGCCTGATCGCCTCCGGCCTGACCTATGCCCATGATCCAAAGTTCAGCATTCCGGGGCTGGTCGAACTTGCCGAGCGCCTCGCGGAAACAGGGGCTTACGAGAACGCCTCAAAAGCCCTAGTCAAACTGGTGGCAATCTATAGTCAGAACAGTTGGACGCCCAAGGACAATATCGTAAAGCTGACATCCTACTCATGGTTTGACGCTGCGATTGATATCAGTGATTTTGATGCCGTGGTGAAGAGGCTCGCGGAGAACGCCAGCCTCTATACCATCTCCAGGCCGGGCTACTTCCAGGGCGTACTGCAGTCCGTGCACGCTTCCAACAAAGGGGCGAACATTTACATCGCGAGAGATCTTGTCATCTCTGCGCGCAAGGCCGTTTTCCCGGGACGGCAAATACCACCACTGGGAACCTTCGTGAAGGTTCTCTGCGATATGGACGCAGAGGAAAAGGAGGTTATTGCCGCAGAAATCGTTCAGGAATTCAGCTGCGACGACATCCGCGCCTTCAGTGGCCCGCTGACAGTTAGTGAAAAAGGCTTCGGATTTGTAAACAGAGAGATCTTTCTTCCGGCAGCACTGATATCTGGTATTCAGCCTGATGCTCAAGTGGCAGGAATGGCAGTCATGTCATTCGACAAGGTCAAAAATAAATATAGCTGGAAGGCAGTTACCGCGACATGTCCATAACCCCCTTTCAACTTGACGTCCAGCTAGGCTCTGTCTGTGTGCACATACTACGGAACAGGCCTGGCGGCTTGCTGCAGCGGAAGAGCGGTCACACTCACTGCGCCTGCGTCGCATCAACCGCGATCGCATTGATCTCTGATTGCTAGCGACTGAGGGCCACACTTATCCAGGATTTTATCCCCACTCAGGGGTAACCGGGCTGGAAAGGTCCGGGGGAAACCGGTACCGAACTGGAGTCCACGACTGTTCCGATCAGCTATCCTCGTCAATAAACCAAGCATAGAAGCGATAGCCCGCCCAGATCGCAACAGCATTGGTCAGTAGTGTTAGCCATGGATATATGCCTTCGATACCGGCCAGCCATTGCAGCTTGAACAGCAGCGCCCCCACCATGACGCATGCAAGGACTCCCAGGCCGAACCCTATGAGCCAGAAAACTCGCTCATGAAAGCTTGGATTGCCACCGTGCCAGTTATCACTCAGACAGAACGGGCAATGACTGCTGGTGGGCGAGTACCCTAACAAACTTCGACTATAAGTCGTACGTGGCACCATGATTTTTCCGCAACAATGACAGGCAACAGTTGAGTGACGCATAACATCTCCTGGTAGGGATTGGACTATGCGATTCAAGATTGCAAAGGCTCAGATAAACCCAAGCGATACCAAAAACCCACCAAAGCTCTGTGCAAATGCCGACTTCCCCGGCAGGTAGAACGGGCTACATCGCAAGGAAATGCAATGAATAATTTGGCGGTTTTGCCTACCCCCAGCAATGTGTTTTGGGCATTGCTAACCGCTACCGGTTATCGCCCATTGCTGGAGGGCAAAGGATTGGGTCGCTGATCACGCATTCGCACCGGCCATGCTATGCAACTCTTCCGGTAAACTGCTGCCAGCCCCTATGGGGAATCTTTATTCGCGCGCCCAAGGAATTCCTGGATGGACTCAAAGCAGCTGACCCAAGGCCTGCACCAGGCTTTTTTCGCTGAAAACCATCGAATCGTCTTCTGGTATGACCCCGAGCAAAACTTTGCCGATGCACTGAACGAGCTCGACTTGCCTGATGTGCAGGTGCTGAACATGCAGGGCAAGTCGACCTTTGGCACTAAGTTGCAGCTGGAGCTTGCAGATACCCAGGGTAAATACCTGCTCTATTTCCCCTGTGCCGAGCCTGACGCGGAAGATGACTGGCTGCTTGATATAAAACTGTTCTCACGTAGCTTTTATGCAGACCGGGTGTCGATGATTTTTAACGAGTTGGGTTTGCAGCAAGTGAGCCTGCGTGAGCATCTATCTCGTAGAGAAAGCTTCCTCAAAAGTACCGCGCGGGTTTCTGCGCTCAAGCGCCTTATCCAATCAAATGCGACTGCCGAAGAGTTGGACCAGGCCATGATTGCGGTGCTTCTGGGGTCTGCGGCGTGCGATATCACCACCTTGCTTTGCACGTTGGCGGATCAGGTCGTTCGGGATGATCTCGGTCTTGAGAGCAATCCAGGAGTTATCGACGAGTTGTATCAGCATGAGCTGATGCCAGCGTTACTGCAGGCACTACGTGACGAGGTGGGTTACCCGGCCAGTGCTGAAGAAATAAGTGGTGAGAAGCCATTCAGCTTTGGGCATTTTCTGATTCGCCTTTTGGCAACCGGCTTCTGTGAAAGCATTTCTGAGATCCCTGACTGGGCTTCTGCAATCGCAATCCCGTCAGCCAGCGCCCGGGCCACATCTCGCGCCCTGCTATCGCGCTGGCGAGACAGCTCTCGATTTTACAAAAGCTATGACGTTGTATCTTCCTGGGTGGGAGAGGCATTGCGCATCTCCGACAAGCTTGGCGAGTTCTCGCTGGAAACCCTGGCCAATATCGCCACCTTCGAGGCAGTCGAGCGTCAGATCATTATCGATCTGACCCAAGCTATCCCTAGCGCCGCTCCAAGCGACCTTCAGGTGTTTTCTCGAATCATCGGCGAGCGCCTGGACAACTACTGGGCATCCCGACACAAGGACGACGATATACGTCGTAAGTATCGACTGCTCTACAGTGCCCTTGCCGCAGCCATCGAGTTATTCGGTCTACGCCTGCAGTTTGGTGCCGGCTTTCATTACGCCGGCACGGAGGCTCTCTACAAGGCTTACGAGGGTGAGTTGTACCGCTTTGATAGCGCATATAGACGCTATGTGGCGGCGTCGCAACGTGCTCGTGTGGAACTGTTGAAAAAGCTCGATGAAGCCGTTGAGCACTGCTACGCCTACTGGTACCTGGATCAATTAGGCCGCAACTGGGGTGACTGCGTAGAAGCCGAACAACGCCTGGCACATTGGAATATTGCCGGTGTGCCCAGCCAGCAGAATTTCTACGAGCGTTGGGTACAACCGCAGTTCGAGAAGCACCGAAGTAAGCGTGTAGTCGTGATCATCAGTGATGCTTTCCGCTACGAGGCCGCAGTCGAGCTACGCGAGCGCATCAATGAAAAACGCTACAGCGAGGCAACCCTGTCCAGCCAATTGGGCGTTCTACCCAGCTATACGACCCTGGGTATGGCCTCCCTCCTCCCACACCAGAAACTTGAATACCGAGAGAGTGCCGCCGATACAGTTTTTGTCGATGGCCAGTCCACCGCCGGCACCGTACAGCGAGACAAGATCCTCGCTCAGTACCAGGGTATCGCCGTAACAGCTGATGAGGTTAAGGCCTGGTCGCGCGACGAAGGTCGCGAAAGGCTCAAGGATAAACAGTTGGTTTACGTCTACCACAATGTGATCGACGACCGCAGTGACAGCGGTGGTCCGTCAGAGTCAGATACCTTCCAGCATGTGGAAGTGGCCATCGAAGAGCTGACCGAGCTGACCCGCAAGATTCTCATGCACTTCAACACCAGCACGGTGGTCGTCACTGCAGACCACGGTTTTCTCTTCCAGCAAAGCAAGCTGGAGGCGGCTAACCGCACTGCGCTGGTCGACAAGCCAGATAGCGCTTTCAAGAGTAAAAAGCGTTATGTCCTTGGCCATACGCTGCCAGAGGCCAAGGATGCCTGGCAGGGGTCAACAAAGCAGACGGCGGGCACCGAATCGGATACACGCTTCTGGATACCTAAGGGAGCCAATCGCTTTCATTTCGTCGGCGGCGCGCGTTTCGTTCATGGCGGTGCGATGCCTCAGGAGATCGTTGTACCAGTGCTGACAGTCAATCAGCTGCGAGGTGAGAAAGCCGAAAAGCGCACGCGCCGTAAAGTAGGGGTGATTTCGCCCAAGTCCGTTCTCAAGATGGTTAACAGCATTCAGCGCTTCGACCTGATGCAGACTGAAGCGGTCAGGGAGCAGGTACTCCCGGTGACGGTAGCGGTTGCTATTTTCGAAGGCGGACAGATGATTTCCAGTGAAGAAGTGGTCACTTTCGACTGCACGACTGACTCCATGAATGACCGCTTGAAACAGGTACGACTATCGCTGGCAGGCAGTGACTTTGATCGCAAGAGAGATTATTTCCTGGTCATCCGCGACAAGGATCTGAATACCGAGTTGGAGCGCTACCGGGTCACGATAGACCTGGCCTTCACTGATGATTTCCTTTAAGAGCAGGCACGCATGGACATCGAACTCAATAAAGACCTCGATCATCTGCTGAACGAGCACTTTGCCGGGCGTGTTGTACGCAAGGATCTGACCAAGCTCATCAAGGAAGGGGCAAATGTACCCGTCTACGTGCTTGAGTACCTGCTGGGCATGTACTGTGCCTCGGATGATGCAGAAGTCATCGCGCAGGGTTTGAAGAACGTCAAAACGGTGCTGGCTGAAAACTATGTCCGCCCTGATGAAGCCGAGAAGGTTAAATCGCTGGTACGTGAGCGCGGCACCTACAAGGTCATCGACCGTGTAACCGTACGCCTTAATGAAAGAAAAGACCGCTACGAGGCATCCTTCAGCAACTTGGGCATCAAGGACGCCGAAATCTCCGCTGGCATCGTCAAAGAGTACGAAAAACTTCTGGTCGGCGGCATCTGGGTTATCGCGACCCTGAGTTATTACCACGAGGAGGGTCAGTCAGGATCGCCCTTCGGTGTAACTCTGCTGAAACCCATTCAGATGCCTAACATGAACATGCAGGAGCTGTTCACCGGTCGCTCGGCGCTGACCACCCTGCAGTGGCGCGAGACGTTGATCCGTTCAATCGGCATGGAACCTTCGACCCTGGATGAGTCAGTTCAGTGGCACCTTCTTGCGCGCATGGTTCCCTTTGTCGAGAACAACTACAACGTCTGCGAACTGGGGCCACGAGGTACAGGCAAGAGTCATATCTACAAGGAGTGCTCACCCAACAGCATGCTGGTATCAGGTGGCCAGACCACAGTAGCCAACCTGTTCTACAACATGAGCAGCCGGCGCATCGGCTTGGTTGGTCTCTGGGATGTCGTCGCATTCGACGAAGTCGCGGGAATCAACTTCAAGGATAACGATGGCGTACAGATCATGAAGGATTACATGGCCTCGGGCTCCTTCGGTCGCGGCCGTGAGCAGATGGAAGCCTCAGCTTCGATGGTCTTCGTCGGCAATATCAACCAGAGCGTTGAGTCACTGGTGAAAACCAGCCATCTGCTAGCTCCTTTCCCGGAGCAAATGATCGACTCAGCCTTCTTCGACCGTTTCCACGCCTATATCCCTGGCTGGGAAATTCCAAAGATGCGTCCGGAGTTCTTCACAAACAAATACGGCCTGATCGTCGACTATCTGGCCGAGTTTTTCCGCGAAATGCGCAAGCGCAGCTTTGCCGATGCCATCGACAAACACTTCAAGCTGGGCAACAACCTCAACCAGCGTGATGTGATCGCGGTGCGCAAAACAGTGTCTGGCTTGCTCAAGTTGCTTTATCCGCATGATGTTTTCAGCAAAGAAGATGTGCGCCAGTGCCTGGAGTACGCCCTACAGGTACGCCGTAGGGTGAAGGAACAGCTGAAGAAGATCGGAGGTATGGAGTTCTACGATGTGCACTTCAGCTACATCGACAATGAGAGCCTCGAAGAGCACTTTGTCACCGTAAAGGAGCAAGGCGGCGGCGGCTTAATCCCCGAAGGCCCCGGCAAGCCCGGCTTCATCCATACCATCGGCTTGAGCAGCAAGGGCATGCCAGGCTTGTACCGGATCGAGCTACAGGTCACCAAGGGCAGTGGCAAGCTGGTCACCTCTGGCCTCTGGAATTCAACTCAGGCCAAGGAGCAGGTGAAGATCGCCTTCGACTACTTCAAAGCCAACGCCTCGCGAATTAGCGCTTCGGCCAAGGTACTGGAGCACGACTTCCATCTGCATGTGGTTGAACTGCAGAACACCGGCCCGCTGACACACATGGCTCTCGCCAGCCTGGTGGCCTTTGCCTCCGGCCTGATGGGTCGTCCCGCACAAGGGCAGATGGTGGTACTCGGCGATATGAGCCTGGGCGGCAGCATCACTCCGGTGGAAAGCATAGCGGAGTGCCTACAGGTAGCCTTCGACGCTGGCGGTAAGCGCGTTTGCCTACCAATGAGCAGCGCCATGGACATTCCGACCATTCCGGCAGAGCTGTTTACCAAGTTCCAAACCAGCTTCTATGGTGAGCCCGTGGAAGCTGTTTTCAAGGCGCTGGGGGTGGACTAAGCCCGCTAGTTTCGTGCCCAGCAAATCATACAGTTTGGCACGGCGAGGCCGGCCTCAGGCCGCAGTCAAAAACCGCTGAGTCAAGGCAGCTGCAAAGTGCGCGGGGCAGTTGTACGAGCATCGGCGCGCATGACATCCGTTTCGATTCAGCGCTGCAGCAGAGTTGCGCCAACTTCAGAGCTAGCCCTCGCAAGTGACTGCAGATAAGCCCTGATCCTTGGGGCGCTTTTCTTGAACATGCTGCGGCGAACACCAGGTTTTGGCCCTGTGTTTGTGAGGTGATTTTCGGTTGTTGTGACAACACATGGACGTTAAATGACGATGTGACACCTTGTCTATCATTGATCTCGCAAACGAGGTAACAGGCGGACGTCAAATGACGACGATGTCTTCGTCTGTCATTTATTTTTTACCGTGTACCAGTGCTACTGCTTTTCTAAAATATTTGATGTGGGTAATTTCCGACGATAAAAGCGTCTAAAATCAAGCTTTTGACATGTTTGAAATAACCATGATGGGGCTCTCAGCCTGAAGAGCCAATAGTCATGAATGAGTCAACAAAAATTGTCGCCCTACTGGATCAGCAATACGAGCAGCTGTTGGTGGAAGCGAGACGCCTGGTAGCCAACTATGTGGATGCGTCCATGAAGCTGTACAAGAAGACCGGGGTCAAATCTGTTGTGGCTGCCGTGTCAATCAAGCAGACAAGTCCGAATGCGTATTCGATCTACTGGTGCAAACTGGTGCCGCTGCAAGGACAAAAAAACAAATTCGCGCCCCTGACTATTGCCAAGGGAAATGGCAAACATAAATATCCGACTTCCTCGTTTGAGTTTGTTGAATATCCATACCGTCACCTCGTTCTGCAAGTTGAGGAGCAGCTTGCAGAGATTCGCCGCGTTGCGAGCGAGAATCGTCAGCTACGTCGGACGTTGGTCGCTTATGAGAAGAAGCTGTCTAGATACCAAGCGCTTAATCATGGCGTCCTCTATTCGGCAGAGTAGCGGCTGAGTACCTATAAGCAGTGCCGAACAGATTTGACCCGATTGTAAATCCCGAAAGCCCCGTGCAGCTTGGTCTGGCGGGGCTTTCTCTTATCAGCAGTGAACTCCGGCGAGATATATTGCTGCGCTTGATCAGGGAAGGCGACGGGTTCGGGCTATAAGCAGTGTAGGGCGCTAAATCTACTCGCTGTCAGCCAGCAGGCCCATGCAGGCGGGGGCGGAGGCCGTATTTGCTATTAGCAGTGACGCTTAAGACCAAGTCAGCCGGCCAGCTTTGATCTGTATTAGTAGTGAAAGGCTTCACTTTCATAAAATAAACATTGGTAGGTGCCGTTCCAGCAGGTACCTGTGTCGCGCAGCGGGTGGTGACGGTAACGCGCTACCCCTCTCTGCCTCGCTGCTGTTCGAATGCAATGCGGTTCATTACGCAGATGGGGATGGGGTAGCCCTGGATGTGGGTCGTGAGAGCCTCGTTGCCTGCGATCACCATGATGCAGGATAGGCCTCTGCGGAAGCGCATCCCTCGTCTCGAGTAGTTGCGCGGGATGATCTCCCATGATTCGTCGTCGTAGTAACAACCAACGATTTCTGACCAGTGTAATTGGATGCCCGCGCCCATGATGCCTACTGGGGCCAGGCAGAAAATTTCTACCTGGGTTTCCTGCCCAAGAGGTACAGCGTAAACCCGACCGTTTGGTGTAATAGGTGGGAAGTACTGCCCGTTACCGAGGTAACGAAATTCCATAGTGGCGCTCTCGGTGGATGAGGTCTCTAGACACTCTCCGGTAGTTCTAAGAAAACCCAAGGTCAGACGATGCATGCGAGGTAGCGCAAGTGCTTTAGCCGTTCTGGGCGAGCGACTCACCAGATTTAGAAGTAAGCATGCCGTAGATTTATGAGATTCGGTGCCTGAGGCATTTCCGCATTGACCTGCAGCAGGCTACATATCCAAGGTAATCACCGGCCTAATGGGCAGGGTGGCAAATACAGCCGCAGGGTTCGGGTAGGCACCCGCTGCCGGTGAAAAGGCAGCGGACACCCTCTTGATACGCAGCGGGTCATACCACTGATGATGACTCAGTCGTCGCCACGCCTCTTATCCAGATATGCCGCGACCATGTAGCCAACAGCACCTGATATGGTCAACGCACTGATAACGGCAACTACCGCATATACCAACAATTCAAAACGATCCACGCTCTGGCTCCTCTCGGGGTGAGCTGATCTTAAATAAACCTACGCCAATGCCAAATTTTAGGAGCTGGGAATACCAATGCTCTAGTGGCTGGTAACGGCGGTTTATGCTTCAAGCAGTGTTGATCTGAAGCCAAGATACGCATCGGCTTTACCAGATCCGTACACCTAGGCTACTCAGGGCTAGGAAAGGATGATTTGAATCCCAGAAGAGGACCTGAATCGGCTAGTGTCGTCGGTTGCCTACTTCAGATTTTCGTGTATCCCCATCTGTATCCCTACGCTTTTAAAAAAGATAAAAATCTTTGTAAAACAAACACTTTAAATACTAGTTCAAACGACCCCGGCTCCACCACTTCATCATCTAAAGACGTCCACGGACGTCTTTTTTTGTGCCTGAAATTCAGTAAATACAGGGGCTTCAGCGCTTATGGGAGCTTTGGAGAGTTTCTGAGTTCCAGCCGCTTTGGTATCCCAGGTGGTATCCCAGGTGGTATCCCGGACTGCCAAATGCTATTTTCAGGATACCAAAACGGTGCTGGAGGTAGCCCCATGCCTACTAACGCAACCCGCCTTTCCGATCGCCAGCTCAAGGCAGTCAAGGCAACTGGTAAAGATTTCGTCCTCAGCGACGGCGATGGCTTACAGCTTCGAGTCCGCGCGAGCGGCTCAATGATGTGGAGTTTCAATTACCGCGAGCCCCTGACCAGAAGCCGTATCAATATGGCGCTTGGTCCATACCCCGACCTTTCGCTAGCCAACGCCCGGAAGAAAGCCGCAGAGGCGCGTGAGCTGCTCGCTTTGGGCACTGATCCCAAAACCCAGCGTGATGAAGTAAGGCAAGCCAAACTTGCTGAGACTGAACACACTTTCGAGAAGGTGGCCACCGCCTGGTTCGAGCTGAAGAAAGACTCCGTAACCAAAGCCTACGCCGAAGACATTTGGAGATCGCTGACACTCCATGTTTTCCCAAGCATGAAAACAACCCCGCTCTCTCAAATCACCGCTCCGATGGTTATCAAGATCCTTCGCCCAATCGAGGCCAAAGGGAGCCTCGAAACCGTGAAACGATTGAGTCAACTGTAGTGGTCTAATGAAACCGGACACCCATTTAGGCGAGAATGCTCGCGATATCAAGGTGTCAGATGACCAAACAACGCCGTATCTTTTCCGCTGAATTCAAACGCGAGGCTGCTGACCTCGTACTCAAGCAAAATTACAGCTTCATCGAAGCCAGTCGCTCACTCGGCATTGGCGAGTCGGCTCTGCGCCGTTGGGTTGGCCAGCTTCAGCAGGAACGCACAGGCGTCACCCCGCAGAGCAAGGCGTTGACTCCGGAGCAGCAAAAAATCCAGGAGCTGGAAGCTCGAATCGCTCGTCTCGAACGAGAGAAATCGATACTAAAAAAGGCTACCGCGCTCTTGATGTCGGAAGATCTCGAGCGTACGCGCTGATCCATCAGCTAAGCGCCCACGAACCTGTTGAAAGCTTGTGCGAGGTGTTCGAAGTCACCCGTTCAACTTACTACGCTCATCGCCTCAGAAGGTTGACTTCGAGCGTTGAGCGCATTCGTTTACGCAGTCGCGTTAACGAACTGTTCACCCAAAGTCGAAGCGCTGCTGGCAGCCGCAGTATCGTGTCGATGATGCAGGAAGATGGCGAGCAAATCGGTCGCTTCAAGGTGCGTGGGTTGATGCGGGAGCTAGGGTTAATCAGCAAGCAACCGGGCTCTCATGCCTACAAAAAAGCAACGGTCGAGCGGCCTGATATTCCAAACACACTGAATCGTGAGTTTGATGTTCCCGAGCCAAACAAGGTTTGGTGCGGTGATATCACCTACAGTGTGCCCGGAGTTCAGGGCGAGCATGGATGCTCAAATGAACCACGAGTCTATCTGGAATGTTGAACTGGGAACTCATGATGAGGAACCAAACACCCCACCGACTGTGACGGTGGTGAGTCTGAGCGGCAGTGACCTGTGGCATGCCTGCAGGGTGATGTAACCCGCTGACAACGGGGATTGAGGCGAGATCACTAAGCCAAGATGATCCTCAAGACTGAGTGTTGAAAGGCTGAAGAACATGAACCCATTAATCCGCCTCTGAGGGTTGAAATGTCACCACGGCTTACGTGATCTGATAAGCCGTACAGAGGGAACAGGCAGTGACAAGTATGCGCTGCCGATCGAAGGAGCTTTGATATGTATGCAGAGCTCTGGGACAGCAGAATCCATCACAGATCGGACTGCTGCTTTCTGTCAACTTGCGGCAAGCAAGGATAAAGAGTGCGATGAGCAGCCTCCTCAACATGCTTGAGTCCAGTCCAGATAGGTGAACCGGGGAAGGTCAATGACGGATGCCAAGGGGGCATGGCCCCGATGACGCATTGACTGGCGGAGCTTCCGTAGTAGTCCGAGATGGGGAAAGCCCATTACATGGCGAAGGGGAGCAGTTTAAATGTGTTTGCCACGCGAATTAACTGACCTAATGAGGTGAATACCTTTGATAATCAGCGAAATGCAACGCAAGCTTGCCACATGGACAGCAACTGATCCGTCTCAACGGGTAGATGCGCTTGATAGCACAGCCGGACTGGTTGGTAGAGGCAGCTCGAATTACCCTGTCATCGAAAGGTGCACGTACGCCTGGCGTTGATGGAGTAGACAAAGCAATGCTGCAAGCCAGACTGGCGGATGTATTGCAAAAACTCAGGGAAGATCTTCTCTCGGGTAACTACCAGCCACTGCCGGCCAGACGGATCTATATCCCCAAGGCAAATGGCAAGCAACGACCACTCGGCATCCCAACTCTGCGAGATCGTATTGTCCAACGGGCTATGCTGATGGCCATGGAGCCCATTTGGGAGGGTGAGTTTCATACGCTCTCGTATGGTTTTCGGCCGGAACGCAGTGTCCACCATGCAATCCGTACTGTGAAACTTCAACTCACAGACAATGCAGAGACGAGGGGCCGCTGGGTCATTGAAGGTGATTTATCCAGCTACTTCGATACCGTGCATCACCGCCTGCTGATGAAAGCCGTACGCCGCAGAATCAGAGACACTCGTTTCTTGGAACTGCTGTGGAAAACAATCAAAGCTGGCCATGTCGATGCCGGACTCTTCCGGGCCGCCAGTGAAGGAGTACCGCAGGGTGGTGTTATATCGCCATTACTGTCGAACATCATGCTCAATGAGTTCGATCAGTACCTGCATGAACACTACCTGAATCCGAAGGCTCGAAAAGATCGATGGTACTGGAACCACAGCATCCAGCGTGGTCGAAGCACGGCGATCAGAGAGAACTGGCAATGGAAGCCAGCCGTTGCTTACTGCCGATACGCCGATGACTTTGTGATCATCGTCAAAGGCACTAAAGCACAAGCGCAAGCCATCAGAGAAGAATGCCGGAGTGTGCTCGAAGACAGCCTGAAACTAAGGCTGAACATGGAGAAGACCAAGATCACTCATGTGAACGACGGATTTGTCTTTCTAGGGCATCGGATTATCCGCAAGCGTAGCCGCTCCGGCGATATGCGCGTGGTAACGACGATACCACGAGACAAAGCCAGAAGCTTCGTAGCATCACTGACGGCACTGTTATCAGGCAACTACAGTGAAAGCAAAATCGATATGGTTGAGTCGATCAACCGAAAACTGAAAGGCTGGGCAGCGTTTTATCAATTCGTTGATTTCAAAGCCAAAGTGTTCAGTTATATCGACCGTGTCGTGTTCTGGAAACTGGCCCATTGGCTGGCTCATAAATACCGTTCCCGTATCAAGCCCCTGATGCGCCAATGGTGCAAAGCACCTAAGCCTGGCCAAAGTAATACCTGGGTTTTATTTGGCAAGACTAATAACGGCAAGCTCAGTGGTGAAACACTGTATCGGTTAGTTGGGCAAGGCAAGAAGCTGTTCCGGTGGCGCCTGCCCGAAGGTAATCCCTACCTGAGGTCGGAACCCAGGAACACATGGACCTCGCGGTTCACTGAAGTGGCTATGGCGTTCGCCAGCGTTTAAACGGAGAGCCGGATGCATTGAAAGGTGCACGTCCGGTTCGGTGAGGAGAGGCAGGGAAATAGTCCGACTACGCCCTGCCTCTTACTCAACTCTGGGCGCAAGGAAAATGGCACTACCTGGCCGTGGTTATGGATCTCTATGCTGGCCGGATAGTGGGCTGGGCGTTGTCAGGAAACCCGGATGCTGACTTGGTCACCAAAGCGCTGGATATGGCCTATGAGCAACGCGGGAAGCCTCAAGGATTGCTGTTCCATTCGGATCAGGGGTCGCAATATGGAAGTCGCCACTTCCGTCAGCGTCTGTGGCGGTACCGCATCAGCCAGAGCATGAGTCGCCGGGGTAATTGCTACGACAATTCGCCGATGGAACGTGTATTTCGGAGTTTGAAAACCGAGTGGATACCTTCGGTGGGTTACATGTCGGTTCAGCAGGCGCAAAAGGACATCAGCCATTATTTGATGCATCGCTACAACTGGATACGGCCTCATACATTCAATGGCGGGCTAACGCCCGCTCAGGCCGAGAAAAAACTTAACGTCGTGTCCGGGATTAGTTGACCACTACAAGGCCGTATTTATCAGCAGACCTTCGTTGATACTTACAGCAAAGTCGCGTTTACCAAGCTCTATACAACGAAGACGCCAATCACCGCAGCAGACCTGCTCAACGACAAAGTGCTGCCGTACTTCGCAGAGCAGAACGTTCCTGTGCTGC
>NZ_JBUZPJ010000018.1:0-89495 GCF_055406205.1 Pseudomonas sp. E315
CGAAAACCGTACAACTCATTGATACTCAAGGAGTTTTCCGTTTCGACTGCGCCGGAAGTGGGGCGAATTATAGGCCGTTAGAATTCTAGGTCAAGCACTCATTTCAGCTTTTAGCGTAATACGCGCAAAAGCCTTCTTGCCAGCCTGACAGACATGTGTCGAGCCCAGCTCATATATATAGCTGCGATCTACCACCTCACCATCTATACGCACCCCACCCGAACCCAGCAAGTCACGCGCGACCGCAGAGTTCTTGACTAGCCCAGCCTTATTGAGAACAGCCGCAATAGGCATATCCTCTGTTGCGGTCAGCTCAATCTCCGGCAGATCATCTGGCAGCTCGCCATCCTTCATGCGATTGCCCGCACCTCGATGCGCATTGGCAGCCGCTTCCTCGCCATGGAATCGCGCCACAATTTCTTCAGCCAACTTGATCTTGATATCGCGCGGATTAGCTCCCGCCTCAACATCAGCCTTGAACCCATTGATTTCGTCCATCGAACGAAAGCTCAGCAGTTCAAAGTAGCGCCACATCAAAGCATCAGGGATAGACACAAGCTTGCTGTACATCACGCCCGGCGCTTCCTGAATACCTACATAGTTGCCCAGAGATTTAGACATCTTCTTGACGCCATCTAACCCCTCAAGCAGCGGCATGGTCACAATGCACTGTGCCTCTTGACCATAACCGCGCTGCAACTCGCGCCCCATCAGCAAGTTGAACTTCTGATCGGTGCCGCCCAACTCAACATCCGCCCGCAACGCAACCGAGTCATACCCCTGCACCAGCGGATAAAGGAACTCATGAATAGCAATTGGCTGATTGGTGGTGTAGCGCTTGTCAAAATCATCGCGCTCTAGCATGCGAGCAACAGTGTACTGGGACGTTAAACGAATGAAGTCCGCAGGCCCCATCTGATCCATCCAGGTGGAATTGAATGCCACCTCGGTTTTAGCAGGATCAAGAATCTTGAAGACTTGCGTCTTATAGGTCTCAGCGTTATCGAGCACTTGCTCGCGAGTCAGCGGCGGACGCGTTGCGCTCTTACCACTCGGATCACCGATCATCCCAGTGAAGTCACCAATAAGGAAGATGACGTGATGACCCAGCTCCTGGAACTGACGCAGCTTATTAATAAGGACGGTATGCCCCAAGTGCAGATCGGGCGCAGTTGGGTCGAATCCAGCCTTAATACGCAGTGGCTGACCGCGCTTTAATTTCTCGACCAACTCAGACTCGACCAGTACCTCTTCGGCACCACGCTTAATTAGCGCTAGCTGCTCTTCTACCGACTTCATATCAGACCCGTAAGGCTCAAATTCAAAGGGAACCAACCATACAAGATCAGGGACTAATTACAAGTTCTGGCGGGCACACGGACAGCTATCCGTCCGAGAAAGACTCGCGGACTTGCTTCAAGGGTGATTTGGTTATATTTTATACAGTTATTTCATCTTCACTATGTCAGTCATCTTTTCCAATTCATCCTTTATCTCAAAGTCAAATTATCTATGACCAGTCAACCGCCTAAAGCGCCACCGCTTTATCCGAAGACCCACCTGCTCGCCGCAAGTGGTATCGCCGCCCTCTTAAGCTTGGCCTTGCTGGTATTCCCCTCCAGCGAAGTAGAAGCCAAAAGAACGACTCTAAATCTGGAGCTGGAAAGCCCCGCTGAACAACTGACACAAGAACAAGACGCTGGCGAACGTGTTCAAGCCACAAATGAAGCCAATCCATCGCCATTTGCACAGATTGAACAGCAAGACACGCCAGTAACCGCAACGACCAAGACCGAAGAACAGAAACAACCAAACCATCGTGAAGTGATAGTGGCTAAAGGCGACACTCTTTCGACACTTTTTGAAAAGGTTGGCTTGCCGGCGGCTTCAGTGCACGAAGTTCTGGCTAGCGATAAGCAAGCCAAGCAATTCAGCCAACTTAAACATGGACAAAAACTCGAATTTGAAATGGGCTCTGACGGCCAGCTGAAGAACCTGCACAGCCAAGTCAGCGACCTGGAAACCATCACCCTAAGCAAGAATGCCAAGGGGTTTACGTTTCGCCGCGTAACTACGCTTCCAACAGTGCGCTCAGCCTATGCTCACGGCGTGATCAGCAGTTCACTTTCCGCCTCTGGACAGCGTGCCGGCCTGCCGCATAGCACCACGATGGATATGGCTAAAGTGTTCGGCTACGACATCGATTTTGCGCAGGATATTCGCCCTGGCGATCAGTTCGAAGTGATCTACGAGCAAAAAGTAGCCAATGGTAAAACTGTAGGCACGGGCAATATCTTGTCTGCGCGCTTCACCAACCGTGGCAAAACTTACACCGCAGTGCGCTATACCAATAAGCAAGGCATCAGCAATTACTACACAGCTGATGGCAACAGTATGCGTAAGGCTTTTATCCGGACACCTGTTGATTTTGCACGCATCAGCTCACGTTTCTCTGCGGGCCGTAAGCACCCTATTCTCAACAAAATCCGCGCCCACAAAGGCGTAGATTATGCTGCACCTCGCGGCACCCCAATCAAGGCCGCCGGTGACGGAAAAGTGCTGCTTGCGGGTCGTCGTGGCGGCTACGGCAACACCGTGATCATTCAACACGGCAACACCTACCGCACGCTTTACGGCCATATGCAGGGTTTCGCCAAAGGCGTTAAAACTGGCGGCACGGTCAAACAAGGTCAAGTCATTGGCTACATCGGTACGACAGGCCTATCCACCGGCCCACACCTGCACTATGAGTTTCAGGTCAACGGCGTACACGTAGATCCATTGGGCCAGAAGCTACCGATGGCTGACCCTATTGCGAAAAACGAACGCTCTCGATTCATGCAACAAAGCCAGCCACTGATGGCCCGCATGAATCAAGAAAAGGCCACCCTGTTGGCCTCGAGCAAGCGCTAAGCAATGACTCTGTATATAGGGGTGATGTCAGGAACCAGTCTAGATGGCCTGGACATCGCACTGGTTGAGCTAGAGGCCAGGACGAGTATTAAGCTGCTTGCCAGCCACTACATTCCAATGCCCGAAGCCATGCGCGCAGAAATACTGGGGCTGTGTAGCAGCGGGGCTGACGAAATAGCCCGCAGTGCCATCGCTGAGAATCGTTGGGTTGAACTAGCAGCCCAAGGCATCGCAGCTCTTCTTGAGCTGCAACAACTAACCGCCCGAGACATCCGTGCGATTGGCAGCCACGGGCAGACCATCCGGCACGAGCCCGCCCAAGGCTTTACCGTGCAAATTGGCAACCCTGCCTTATTGGCAGAACTAACCAACATTTGTGTGGTGGGTGACTTTCGACGCCGCGATGTTGCAGCAGGCGGCCAAGGCGCGCCCTTGGTTCCAGCGTTTCATGAGGCCTTGTTCGCAGACAGCCCCGGCAACAGAGCGATCTTGAACGTAGGGGGATTCAGCAATCTAAGCCTGATAAACCCAACAGATCCCGTCTCTGGATTCGACTGCGGCCCCGGAAATGTTCTGCTTGATGCCTGGATCCAAGAGCAGTGCGGCGAACTTTATGACCGAAACGGAGAGTGGGCAGCCAGCGGCGCAGTAGATACAAGGCTCTTGCAAGTATTACTCCAGGACCCGTTCTTCCAAACCAAAGGCCCTAAAAGCACTGGCCGCGAGGTATTTAACCTTGCTTGGCTAAAACACCATCTGCTCAGCCTGCCCAGCATCTATCCGCAAAACGTACAAGCAACCCTGCTTGAACTCACTGCGTCAACTATCGCTCAGTCACTTCAAACAGCGCAGCCTCATACCGATGAATTACTGGTCTGCGGCGGCGGTGCTCACAATGCTGCACTCATGGCCAGGCTGGCGAGCTTACTTGTACACACCCAAGTGAGCAGCACTCTGACCAAAGGCGTTGATCCGGACTGGGTTGAGGCAATGGCCTTTGCATGGCTTGCACACTGCTGCCTCGAAAACATCCCCGCCAATCGCCCTAGCGTGACCGGCGCCCGAGGCTTACGCGTGCTGGGCGGTATCTATCCGGCCTGAATGGCAGATAGCAAAACGCCGCGAATAGACGCGGCGTTCAGGGTGAAGCTGAACTGCGCAATTAAATCGAGAACGACGACCCGCAACCACATGTCGTGCTTGCATTCGGGTTCTTGATGACAAAGCGCGAGCCTTCCAGACCTTCCTGATAATCCACCTCGGCACCTGCCAAGTACTGGAAGCTCATCGGATCGACCACCAAGCTAACGCCTTCGCGCTCAACAATAGTGTCGTCATCGGCCACTTCTTCATCGAAGGTAAAACCGTACTGAAACCCGGAACAACCGCCGCCCGTAACAAATACGCGCAACTTCAAACGATCATTACCCTCTTCATCGACCAGGCTCTTCACCTTGTGCGCAGCACCTTCGGTGAATTGCAAAGCCATGGGGGTGAAGGATTCGACGCTCATGCTGACTATCTCCCGGCGCTATGCCGCCATAATGCGTGATGACGCGCATTATCCGCTTCTCCTAGAAAAGCGGTCAACTATTCATAAGTAGCAACGGCAAGCTCCAGCTCTACAGATGCAGCCTGCCACCTCAAACGGGCCGCAGGTTTAAGGCAGCATCCCAGCGTGGGACAGCCCCAAACACTCATCCAGCCCAAACAGAATGTTCATGTTCTGAACCGCCTGGCCAGAAGCGCCCTTGACCAAGTTGTCGATCACCGACAACACCACAACCAGATCGCCATCCTGAGGACGATGCACCGCAATCCGGCACACATTCGCTCCACGCACACTGCGTGTTTCCGGGTGGCTACCTGCGGGCATCACATCAACAAATGGCTCATTGGCGTAACGTTTTTCAAACAATGCCTGCAAGTCCACTGAGCGATCAACGACTGTTGCGTACAACGTGGAGTGAATACCACGAATCATTGGGGTCAAGTGTGGGACGAACGTCAGCCCGACATCCTTGCCTGCTGCACGACGCAATCCTTGACGGATTTCCGGCAAATGGCGATGACCTTTAACCGCATAAGCTTTCATGCTCTCTGAGGTTTCGGCATACAGCGAACCCACACTGGCACCACGCCCCGCACCACTCACACCGGATTTACAGTCGGCAATCAACAACGAGGTATCAGCCAAACCAGCCTCCAGCAAAGGCAGAAACCCCAACTGGGTTGCTGTTGGGTAGCAACCTGGGACCGCGATCAGTCGAGCCTGTTTGATCTGCTCACGATTCACTTCTGGCAAACCGTATACCGCCTCATTCAGCAGCTCAGGCGCACCGTGAGGCTGACCGTACCACTTGGCCCACTCATCGGCGTCCTGCAAGCGGAAGTCCGCCGACAGATCAATGACCTTAGTGCCAGCCGCCAGCAGTTCACCTGCCAGAGCATGCGCCACACCATGGGGAGTTGCGAAGAAGACTACGTCGCAAGCCGCCAGAGTCTGCGTGTCCGGCACACTGAAGGCCAAGCCATCATAGTGACCACGCAGGTTGGGGTACATATCAGCAACTGGCAGGCCAGCCTCGGATCGAGAAGTGATAACAACCACTTCTGCTTGCGGATGCTGCGCCAACAAACGCAGCAACTCGACACCGGTGTAACCCGTGCCGCCGACAATACCGACCTTAACCATAACCTGCCCCTCAACGAACCCACTGGAAAGCCTCTGATAATAGGGACAGCACGCCCCTGCGACAACCGCCAAGGTGACTCCCGGACGCTCTACTACTACTATTCGACCTACCGTGAACCTGGGAATAACTAAAAATGCTTTATCTATGGCTCAAAGCCTTCCACATCATCAGCATTGTCTGCTGGTTTGCTGGGCTGTTTTACCTTCCGCGCCTGTTTGTTTACCACGCACAAAGCGAAGACTCCGTCAGCAAAGAGCGCTTCAGCCTAATGGAGCGCAAGCTGTATCGAGGCATCATGGGCCCGGCAATGATCGCCACTCTGGTTTTCGGCGGCTGGCTGATCAGCCTTAACCCAAGTGGTTACTTCAGCCAAGGCTGGATGCACGCCAAGTTGACGTTGGTGGTGCTACTCATCGGCTATCACCACATGTGTGGCGCACAGGTAAAACGCTTTGCTCGCGGCGAGAACAAACGCAGCCATGTGTTCTACCGTTGGTTCAATGAAGTACCGGTCGTGTTTTTGCTGGCCATCGTAATTTTGGTAGTGGTCAAACCGTTTTAAGTCCAACCCACCGCTAATAAAGGTTATCCAATGTCACTGCCCGCCCTGCTTGAAAAACGCCTGCGACTGCCGGTAGTGGCAGCCCCCATGTTCTTGATCTCCAATCCGCAGTTGGTACTCGCCTGTTGCCGCAACGGCGTGGTGGGTAGCTTCCCCGCGCTCAATCAGCGCGAGAGCAGCGGTTTCAAGGCCTGGCTGGAAGAAATCGAAGCAGGGCTCGCGACACTGACAAACCCCGCCCCCTACGCCGTGAACCTAATTGTGCACAACAGTAACCCGCGGTTTCAGGCTGACCTGGCCATTTGCATTGACCACAAAGTGCCCATTGTGATCACCAGCCTTGGCGCCGCAAAGGAAGTTGTCGACGCCGTGCACAGCTATGGCGGTCTTGTGTTTCATGATGTCACGACCCGCCGTCACGCCGAAAAAGCCGCCGAGGCAGGTGTCGATGGCCTGATTGCCGTTGCGGCGGGTGCAGGTGGGCATGCAGGCACTTGGAGCCCATTTGCCCTTGTGGCAGAAATTCGTCAGTTTTTCGACAAAACCGTACTGCTCGCGGGTTGCCTCAACCACGGGCATGAAGTCCTTGCCGCACAGATTTTAGGTGCCGACCTTGCCTACTTGGGCACCCGCTTTATCGGCACCCAAGAAAGCCACGCCCCGGACGCCTACAAGCAAATGCTGTTAGCATCCCGCGCGGCCGATATCATCCACACCCCCGCTGTCTCGGGTGTACCTGCCAGTTTTATGCGCCAAAGCCTCGAAAACGCGGGCTTCGACCTTGCTTCACTGCAAGGCAAAGCGCTAACAAGCAATACGTTAAAACCGCTCAATGACGAAGCCAAGGCTTGGAAAACAGTATGGTCTGCTGGCCAAGGTGTTGGAGAGATTCACGACCTGCCTGCAATGGATGAGTTGATCGCACGACTGGATGAGGAGTACCGCAAGGCTCTAAGCCTGACTTCCCATCTATCGAAACATTGGCCGCACCACTGAAAACTCGAACCTGCCACCAAAGGCAGGTTTTTTGGAAGCTATGACATGGAAGCCACAATGCCTGAACTCCGCTTGGATAAATCCCCTCAAGCCCCCGAAGCAAAACTGGATGTATTCGGTTTTGACGGTCGGATCGGCCGTATGCGCTTGCTGGCCTGGAACCTTGTGCTCTCGACGATCTACATGGTCGCCGCGTTAATCATGATGCTGGTTGTCCAGTCCTCGCCAACGCTGAGCATTTCTATATTGGGTGCGCTGGGTATTGCCTACCTGGTGCTGTGCATCAGAATCAGTGCCCAGCGCTTGCACGACCTTAACTGGTCCGCGTGGATGCTGCTCTTGCACTTGGTTCCGATTGCAAACCTGGTACTGTCCATTGTGCTGCTCTTGATGCCGGGCACACCGGGGCCAAACAAATACGGCCCTCCACCCCCAGCAAACAGCCCTGCCGTTAACGTTTTGGGCTGGATCTGCATCATTCTGATGATCCTGGGCACGCTCATTACCATTGCCGCCTTTGCGATGGGCATGATGAGCTCGCTAATCAACGCAACCAACGGCTACAGCCTGTAGACTCTGCATCTTTAAGAACGCGTTAATGCCAGGGACATCATTGTCACCGGACTGCACCGTTGCGATGGAGAACAGCATGACCCGTTACGCTTTAATCACTGGCGCCTCAAGTGGCATTGGCTTGGCCTTGGCTGAAGCTCTTGCCCGCCGAGGCCGCAGCCTGATTCTGGTGGCACGTCAACGGGACGCACTGGAAACCATCGCACTGGAGCTGACTCAACGTTTTGGTGTCGAAGTTTTATTCCGCGCATGCGACTTGGGCGAGCCTTTACGGCTTTCAGGTTTTCTACTGGAACTCGAAGAAGGTGATCGGCAAATCGACCTCTTGGTCAACTGTGCAGGCATCGGCACCTGTGGGCCATTTCTGGCCCACGACTGGAGTGCCGAGCAAGACTTGATTGAGCTCAACATCCTGGCCTTAACGCGGATGTGCCACGCCATCGGCAACATGATGGCAGTTCAAGGCGGCGGACAGATCCTCAATGTTTCCTCAATCGCCGCTTACCAGCCTGGGCCTTGGCTCAGTACTTATTTCGCCAGCAAAGCCTATGTGCTGCACTTTTCAGAAGGCTTGCGCGAAGAAGTGAAGAAAACCGGAATCAAGGTCTCAGTGCTTTGCCCCGGCATCACTCGCACAGGCTTTTTCGATGCGGCCAACATGAACGTCGATAACGTCACACAAAACCGTAACGCCATGAGCCCTGAAGAAGTCGCTCTCTATACCGTTCGGGCGCTAGAAAAAAACAAGGCCATCATCATGCCCGGCTGGCGCAATCGCTGGTTAACCCGCATCCCTCGCGTGCTTTCACGTTGGCTAACACGAAAAATCGCCGCTTCTGTCAACAAATCTTACTGCCCCCGCTAGCCTTGGGCTGGGCGCCTGAGGCAGTCCTGAGTACACTCAGGCCGGACCTTACCTACGGAGAGACAGCTTTGGATACTCTGTTCACCAAGATCATCAACCGTGAAATTCCGGCCAAGATCATCTATGAAGATGATCAGGTGCTGGCCTTTCACGATATTGCACCCCAAGCGCCTGTGCATTTTTTGGTCATCCCCAAAAAACCGATCCGCACCCTCAACGACCTGACCGAAGAAGACAAGCTACTGGCGGGTCATATCCTGTTCACAGCCCAACGTCTGGCCGTAGAACAAGGCTGCGAAAAAGGATTCCGCGTAGTGATGAACTGCAATGAAGACGGAGGCCAAACGGTCTACCACATTCACATGCACGTTCTGGGTCAACGTCAGATGAACTGGCCTCCGGGCTGATTGGCGCTCAACCCTGCTGACTAACAGTGGGAGCCACTGTGCTCCCCCTGCTCATCGCATGATCCAACGCAAACCCTAGACGCCCGATTGGGGTAAACTGGCCGCCGTGATTTTTACCGGAGGTAAGCATGACTACCCAACGTCACTACTCGCCGATTGACCGTCTTCTGCTTCAGGCCGATACCGCCATGCGCACGCTGCTGCCCTTCAGCGGCCAACCGCATCGCCCATCGCCTGCCATCGTAAAACCTGAAAACCCGCTGAGCGAACAAGCCACTCGCCATGTTGCCGGGCTAATGCGCATCAACCATACCGGCGAAGTCTGTGCTCAGGCGCTGTATCAAGGCCAAGCGCTGACCGCCAAGTTGCCCCATGTGCGCGAAGCAATGGAGCATGCTGCCGAAGAAGAAATCGACCATTTGGCCTGGTGTGAGCAGCGTATCCGCCAATTGGGCAGCCATCCAAGTGTGCTGAACCCTCTGTTCTACGGCATGTCCTTCGGGATCGGTGCCGTTGCCGGGCTGATTAGCGACAAAGTCAGCTTGGGCTTTGTGGCTGCGACTGAAGATCAGGTGTGCAAGCACCTCAACGAACACCTTGAGCAGTTGCCCGCCGAAGACGAAAAGTCTCGAGCAATTCTTGAGCAGATGCGTATTGACGAAGAACACCATGCCGAATCAGCTTTACAGGCTGGGGGGTTCCGCTTCCCTGCACCGGTCAAGTTCGGTATGAGCCTGATGGCAAAAGTCATGACCAAAAGCACATACCGCATCTAACGCCCACAAAACGCAAAAAGGCGGCTACCTCTCGGTAGCCGCCTTTTTTATTGCTCAAACTTTACGACATGTTGCGCGCGTAAAAGATTTCAAGCATTTCGTGCTTCACACGCTCAGTGACCTGAGCACGCTGCTCCACCGACAGGTTGCTGGTCGCGTCGCCGAACAGGTAGTTATCCAGTTCGAAGTCCTTGAGCAGCATCTTGGTGTGGAACAAGTTCTCTTGGTACACATTAACGTCGGTCATTTGATAACCGTCGCGAGTGTCTTCGGAAAGGTAGTTCTGTATCGAATTGATCTCGTGATCAATGAAGTGTTTTTTACCTTCAATGTCACGCGTGAAACCGCGTACGCGGTAATCGACGGTCACAATATCCGAATCAAACTGATGGATCAGATAGTTGAGAGCTTTAAGCGGTGAAATAACGCCACACGTCGACACGTCAATATCCACACGGAAAGTCGCAATCCCATCCACCGGGTGAATCTCCGGGTAGGTATGAACCGTGATATGACTTTTGTCGAGGTGAGCCAGAATGGTCTCGGGCAGCGGGCCTGGGGATTCTTCGATCTGGCTTTCGGTAGGTGTTACCGGCTGCTCCGAAATCAGAATAGTCACGCTGGCGCCTTGGGGATCGTAATCCTGACGAGCGATGTTCAGGATGTTGGCACCAATGATATCAACCACATCTGTAAGGATCTGCGTCAGGCGTTCTGCGTCGTACTCTTGATTGATGTACTCAACGTATGCCTGCTGGTCTTGCGGGGTTTCCGCATAGCAGATGTCATAGATGTTGAAGCTCAAGGTCTTTGTCAGGTTATTGAACCCGTGGAGCTTGAGTTTGCTTTTCACCGTTATAAAACTCTCTATGTCGATGCGGCTCGGCCGCGTGATCCAGCATGCCCGTCAAGTGCGTAGGACGCACCTGCGTAGGACGGTTAACACCTCTTCGCGATGGCGATTTTGGTTATCTGTTCGGACGCGTGACTGGGTAAATTCCCGGCCACGACCCTGAAAAAAGTGGCGCATTATGCAGACGTCAGCGACTGATCGCCAGAGTCTGCATTGCATTTATGAAAATTGAATGTCCACTTAACCCAATTCGATAATTTCGTAATCGTGCGTGATGGCAACGCCTGCTGCGCCGAGCATGATCGATGCTGAGCAGTATTTCTCGGCAGACAGCTCAATGGCACGCTTGACCTGGGCCTCTTTCAAGCCCCGACCTTTGACGACAAAGTGCAGGTGAATCTTGGTGAAAACCTTAGGGTCTTCAGTGGCCCGCTCGGCCTCCAGAAAGGCTTCACAGCTTTCAACAGCCTGACGCGACTTTTTAAGGATGCTGACGACATCAAAGTTACTGCAACCGCCAAGGCCCAGCAGCAGCATTTCCATTGGGCGAACCCCAAGGTTACGACCACCGCTTTCAGGTGGGCCGTCCATCACAACGACGTGGCCACTGCCTGATTCGCCAAGAAACATGGCTTCGCCAGCCCATTGAATGCGCGCCTTCATCGTCCAGACTCCACTGCTTTAAAAGGGGCGCCAGCTTAGCACAGGGTCAAAAACTGATGGCTGACGGCACCAAGGCAAATCTCCTATAAGGCCGGTGGAAAATTCTCCCATACGGACAGAATGCGTCTGTTAAGCTGGCGCCAAATCGCTGGCGCTAGTCAGCAAACGCTCTATATAAAAATAGATATAACCCTCACCGTGCATGTTTTCGGGATACAACCATGGTTGCCCTTACTCCCATACCCAAGATCAAGAACCTCGACAAATTTCTGACTCATTGCCAACGTAAGCGCTACCAAGCCAAGAGCAATATCATTTGTGCTGGCGACCGCTCACAAACCCTGTTTTTCATCCTTAAGGGCTCGGTCACCATCCTGATCGAAGATGATGACGGCCGCGAAATGATCATCGCCTACCTCAACACTGGCGACTTTATTGGCGAGCTGGGGTTGTTCGAACAGGCAGGGCAAGAGCAAACGCGTAGTGCTTGGGTGCGAGCCAAAACTGAATGCGAAGTCGCAGAAATCAGCTACATAAAATTCAGAGAGTACGCGCAGCTAGAACCCGAGCTTCTTTACGCTCTCAGCGGGCAAATCGCACAACGTTTGCGCAACACCACACGCAAAGTCGGCGACTTGGCGTTCTTTGATGTCACAGGACGCGTGGCGCGGTGCTTGCTCGAATTATGCAAACAGCCCGACGCCATGACTCACCCAGACGGCATGCAAATCAAAATAACTCGCCAAGAGATCGGCAGAATTGTCGGCTGCTCACGCGAAATGGTGGGCCGTGTACTCAAGGATCTGGAAGAACAGAACTTGGTGGACGTCAAAGGTAAAACGATGGTGGTGTACGGCACACGTTAAGGCTTGAGCAGGGGCGCCAGAATCTGTTGATAGCTGGCACTCAAGCGCTCGAAGAAGTCCGGCGCGTCAAAAACCTCATGCAATGCAATATGACTCTCGGGACGACAACGTTGCTCCAGCTCACACAGCTGATTGAAACGATTGACCGCCGCCACCATCGACTCACGCTCGTTATCAAGCAGCAGCGCCCCGTGAACCAAACCGACAGGTCGCAGCCCGCCTTTGCTTTGACGCCAGCGCTGCGCGGTACCCACCAACTTTCGGGAATTGAGATTGACGTTAAAGCGGCCATCGCAAAATGCGCCCTCAACCTCCCCCAAAGAAGCGTCGCCCCCTAGCGCTGTGAGCAGATCACAGATCGGCTCGCATAGACGACGGTACGCCGTTTCAATACGACCATGATCGCCCTCACTGCGTGGTGGCGCATAAACCAATGCAATATTGACTGTTGAAGCTGATTGCGGGACAGGTTCGCCGCCCGTTTCGCGCAATAAAATGGGCCACCCACTGGCGGCCAATTCAATACTTGCTTGCTCAAAACCCGGCAAGCGACTCAATCGCCGAGGCATGACCAGCGCATGGTCAATGGGCTGCCAAAACAACACCCCTGCTTGCAGATCGCCCGCACACACTGTGGCCAGTAAATCCTGCTCGGCTTTAAGACCGGCTTCGACGGTGAGTTGCTGGATGAGCGTCATAAGTGTCCTGAGCAAACAAAACAAGGGGCACACACCCGCAGAATAGGAACTTGCTCGCGGAGCCACCTTTACGGCACGTCACACACTGCGCGTTATGCAACGCGAGCAAGCTCGCCTCTACAGGCGTACGCATCAGTCCAGCGTAGAACCTGTCACCGGCGTACCACGCTCCGGGAAGAACAAACGCTGCAGTTCTGCACCGGGTTGCTCTGCCCGCATAAACGCTTCACCGACCAGGAACGAATAAACCTCGCTGATTTCCATCAGCTCGACATCAGCCCGATTGAGAATCCCGCTTTCGGTAATGACCAACCGATCACGCGGGACACGCGGCAGTAGATCCAAAGTGGTTTCAAGACTGACTTCAAACGTGTGCAGGTTACGGTTGTTAATACCCACCAACGGGGTGTCGAGGGTTTTGAGTGCGCGTTCCAGCTCATCACCGTCGTGCACTTCAACCAAGACATCCAGCCCGACGCTTTTGGCAACGGCCGCAAGCTCAGCCATTTTCACGTCATCCAATGCAGAAACGATCAACAGCACGCAATCAGCACCCAATGCACGCGCTTCAACGATCTGATACGGATCGATCATGAAGTCCTTGCGAATCACTGGCAACTTGCAGGCGGCACGCGCCTGTTGCAGGTAACTATCGGCACCTTGGAAGTAATCGATATCAGTCAAAACTGACAAACAGGTCGCGCCGCCCTTTTCGTAACTTTGAGCAATCTCGGCAGGCACGAAGTGTTCGCGAATCACACCTTTGCTGGGCGATGCTTTTTTGATTTCAGCAATCACTGCGGGCTGCTTCAGCTTGGCTTGCGCCAGCAGCGCTTTGGCAAAACCACGCACAGGGTCGGCTTGAGCGGCCTGACGTTCAAGATCGGCCAAGCTCACGCGGGCGCTACGCTCAGCCACTTCCTGAACCTTACGCGCCAGAATATTTTCCAGAACGGTGGGCACACTCATGCTTCATTCTCCTGCTTGAAAATCGCGGTAAACGCACCCAGCTCTTCGAGCTTTTCGCGGGCAAGACCTGTGTGCAGCGCATCGTGAGCCAGCGCTACACCCTCTTTGAGCGTATATGCCAAATCAGCGGCGTACAGTGCAGCCCCCGCATTAAGCACAATCATTTCCGCCGCTTTTTGGCCGTTCTCAGTTTTACGACGATCCAACGCATCACGGATCAACTCCAGCGACTGCTCAGGGCTGTCGACCACCAGACCAAACAAGCTTTGGCTCTTGATGCCCAAGTCTTCAGGCTGAACCCAATACTCGGTGATTTCACCTTTGCGCAGCTCCGCGACGAAGGTCGGTGCAGCCAAGCTGAATTCATCCAGTCCATCTTGTGAATGCACGACCAATACGTGTTTGCTCCCCAAGCGTTGTAACACTTCAGCCAACGGTCGGCACAACGCCTGACTGAACACACCGACCACTTGATGCAACACTCCAGCCGGATTCGTAAGCGGGCCGAGCATGTTGAACAGCGTACGCAGGCCCAGATCTTTGCGTGGGATAGCAGCGTGTTTCATAGCGCCGTGGTGAGACTGAGCAAACATGAAGCCAATGCCGACGTTGTCAATGCAGCGCGCCACTTGTACCGGCGTCAGGTTCAGGTAAACCCCTGCCGCCTCAAGCAAATCGGCACTGCCACTTTTGCCCGAGACCGCGCGATTGCCATGCTTGGCCACTGTGCAACCCGCCGCCGCAATGACAAACGCCGAGGCTGTCGAGACGTTAAAGATATTAGCCCCATCGCCGCCAGTGCCAACAATGTCGACCACACCATCGAGGGTGTTGAGTTCTACTTTATCTGCCAGCTCACGCATGACGGTCACGGCACCGACGATCTCATCGATGCTTTCGCTCTTCATGCGCATGCCCATCATGAACGCGCCAATCTGCGCGTCCGAGCATTGACCCGTCATGATGTCGCGCATCACATCGCGCATTTCATCAGTGCTCAGGTCGAGGTGGCCGACGATACGGCTCAGGGCAGTCTTGATATCCATATGAAGTCCTTAGCGCGTGCCGCCAGTTTGTTTGAGGAAGTTGGCGAACAATTCGTGACCTTGTTCGGTCAGGATCGATTCAGGGTGAAATTGCACCCCTTCGATATTCAGCGTTTTGTGGCGCAGCCCCATGATCTCGTCAACCGAGTCATCAGCGTGCTGCGTCCAGGCCGTCAACTCCAGACAGTCCGGCAAGGTTTCGCGCTTGACCACCAACGAGTGATAACGGGTCACGGTCAACGGGTTGTTCAATCCTTGAAACACCCCCGTGTCGAGATGAAAAACCGGACTGGTCTTGCCGTGCATAACTTGCCGAGCGCGCACCACATCGCCGCCAAAGGCCTGACCGATGGATTGATGCCCAAGGCACACACCCAAAATCGGCAGCTTGCCCGCAAAGTGTTTGATCGCCTCAAGGGAGATGCCCGCCTCATTGGGCGTACACGGCCCAGGGGAAACCACAATGCGCTCAGGGTTAAGCGCTTCGATTTGAGCCACGGTCAGCTCATCGTTGCGCACCACCTTGACCTCTGCACCCAGCTCGCCGAGGTACTGCACAACGTTGTAAGTAAAAGAGTCGTAATTATCGATCATCAGCAACATGGCAAAGCTCCTCAGGCGTCGGACGCGGGGGTTTGTTCAGCGAGCGCTACGGCACGAAACATCGCGCGGCGTTTGTTTAGCGTCTCTTCCCACTCCAGAGCCGGTACAGAGTCAGCGACAATGCCGCCGCCCGCTTGTACATGCAGCTCACCGTTTTTGATCACTGCCGTGCGAATGGCAATGGCCGTGTCCATGTTGCCGTTCCAGGCAAAGTAACCGACTGCGCCGCCATACACGCCGCGTTTGACCGGCTCCAGTTCATCGATGATTTCCATCGCCCGGATTTTCGGCGCACCCGATAAGGTGCCCGCAGGCAGAATTGCGCGCAACGCGTCCATCGCCGTGAGCCCGCTTTTGAGCTGCCCGGTCACGTTGGACACAATGTGCATCACGTTGGAGTAACGTTCGATGACCATTTTTTCAGTGAGCTTGACCGAGCCGATCTCTGATACGCGGCCCGTGTCGTTACGACCGAGGTCAATCAGCATCAGGTGCTCGGCGATTTCTTTGTCATCGCTGAGCAGGTCTTCTTCGAGCGCCAGATCTGCTTCTTCAGTCGCACCCCGTGGGCGCGTCCCGGCAATCGGGCGTACGGTAATCAGATTGTCTTCAACCCGCACCAGCACTTCTGGCGAGCTGCCCACAACGTGGAAGTCACCAAAGTTGAAGAAGTACATATAAGGCGTTGGGTTGAAGCAGCGCAGCGCGCGATACAAATCAATCGGCGCAGCCTTGAAGTCGATGGACATACGTTGCGACGGCACGACCTGCATGCAGTCGCCTGCAAGGATGTAGTCCTTGATGGTATCGACCGCTTTTTCGTAATCGCTTTGTGTGAAGCTGGAGCGGAACACCGGATCAGCCGCTTGCTGCTGGGTGAAGTCCAGGCCACGGCGCGGCGCAATCGGTTGGCGCAGTTGCTCAAGCAACGCTTCCAGGCGGGCCTGGCCTTCTTCGTAGGCATCGGCCTGCGCAGGATCAACCAACACAATCGCGTGCATCTTGCCGGCCAGGTTATCGAACACCACCACGGCATCCGACACCATCAGCAGAATATCCGGCACGCCGAGCGGATCAGGGTTCGGGCACTTGCCCAAGCGCTTCTCCACGTAACGCACGCAGTCATAGCCAAAATAGCCCACCAACCCACCGTTAAAACGCGGCAAGCCAGCGATGGTCGGCACGTTGTAGCGTGCCTTGAACTCTTCAACGAAAGTCAGCGGGTCTTGCGCTTCGTGCGACTCGATCTCAACACCGTCGTGGGTGACGCGGATTTGCTGCTCATGCACACGCAACACTGTGCGGCAGGGCAAGCCAATGATCGAGTAACGGCCCCACTTCTCGCCGCCTTGCACCGACTCCAGCAAATAGGAGTTGGGCTGATCGGCCAGCTTGAGGTAGATCGACAGCGGGGTGTCGAAGTCGGCAAGGGTTTCACGTGCAAGCGGGATACGGTTATAGCCAGCAGCGGCCAAACGCAAGAATTCTTCGCGATTCATGAGGTGCCTCGTGGTCTGAGGGTCAAACAGTCAGGTATGCAAACGTGCCGGTTAACCGGCCAAATAAAAGTCAGGCGCGCCAACGCCAACGGGCCAGGGCCTTGATAACTTTCATCCAGAGTTTGCGAGTGACCACCACGATGGAATCTCTTTGCGAGGGGTGAACAGAAGTGCCCAACGTTATCTCAGCCGCCGAATCTAAGCAACCGGCTATCAGCTCATGCAGATTGCCGATCACCATATCGGGTGACTCTTCTTCAATCGGCCGACCGTGGTTGTAGCCATAGCTGAGCGCCACACAACGCACGCCCGCCGCTTTGGCCGCCAGCACATCGTTGCGAGAATCGCCGACAAACAAAGATTGTTCTGGCGTCACGCCGGCCATTTTCATCACAAACAACAGCGCGGCTGGGTCTGGCTTTTTTTGCGGCAGCGTATCGCCACCAATGATCCAGCGGAAAAACCGCCCCAGCTTTAGCTCATCCAGCAAGGGCGCGACAAAACGTTCAGGCTTGTTGGTGATCAGGGCCATTTCAACACCCTGCTTTTGCAGCCATTTGAGGCTTTCGCGCACACCAGGATAAACCTTGGTGTGTTCATGGCCACCAGCGTAGGCCTCCATGAAAATCTCCAGCGCCTGTTCTGCCTCGGCATCATCGACACCCGAAGCCTCAAGGTTGCCGGCTAATGCGCGACGCACCAACATGGGCGCGCCGTTACCAATCCACATCCGCACGTTTTCAATCCCGGCGGGCGGGCGGCCCAGCTTGAGCAGCATGCTTTCAACGGCAACCGCCAGATCCGGTACCGAATCAATCAAGGTGCCGTCCAGATCGAACATCACCAGTTTTGGAAGTTGTCCTTGAAGTAGCTGCTCAAAGCCACTCATGGGCGTGCCAACGCAAGCTCGGCACGCATTTTTTGAATCACTTCTTCATAGTTTGGCGTGTTGAAGATCGCCGAGCCCGCCACAAAGGTATCTGCGCCGGCTTCTGCAATTTCACGGATGTTGCCAACGTTTACACCGCCGTCGATTTCCAGACGAATTTCACGGCCCGAAGCATCGATCAGGGCGCGCGCTTCACGCAGTTTGTCCAGCGTGCCGGGAATGAACTTCTGCCCGCCAAAGCCTGGGTTAACGCTCATCAGCAAGATCATGTCGACCTTGTCCATTACGTACTTGAGCACATCCAGCGGGGTGGCAGGGTTGAACACCAAACCGGCCTTGCACCCGCCTTCGCGGATCAATTGCAGGGAGCGGTCGATGTGCTGAGTGGCTTCAGGGTGAAAGGTGATGTAAGTCGCGCCAGCGTCAATGAAGTCACCAATGATCCGGTCGACCGGGCTGACCATCAGGTGTGCATCGATGGGAGCGGTGATGCCGTACTTGCGCAGCGCGGCACATACCATCGGCCCGATGGTCAGGTTGGGCACGTAATGATTGTCCATGACATCGAAATGCACGATGTCGGCACCCGCGGCGAGTACGTTGTCCACTTCTTCGCCAAGACGGGCGAAATCGGCGGAAAGAATCGATGGGGCAATAGCGAAGGGCTGCATGACGCACCTTTAGTGAGCTAAACACGGTGGCGCGCATTGTATACCGCCGACCGCAACCCGCACACCGGGGCCGCGATGATTGGCCGCAAGGCCAACGCAATTCCCAGTAGCAGCTGCCGAAGGCGGCGTCCGGCGACGCAGTCGTCGTGAAACCGAACGAGACGGTAAATCAATCAAACCCCGTCCACTGTATTTACGATCGCTGCGCGATCGGACGCAGCCTTCGGCAGCTGCTACAGAACATCGAAACATCCGGTTAATCGTTGCTTGCGTGACTTGCTTGAGGATGACCTAACGTTAAAGAAACATCTGCGCAGAGGGCAATGGATTGCCAAACCCAAAAAATGCTTATCGTCTACGTATCGGCCGTTTCTCCGAGCCCGGCCGCATTTACCTGCTCACCACAGTTACCGAACAACGACGCCCGATTTTCAGCGACTTTCATTTAGGGCGCCTGGTGGTTAATCAACTCAAACACGCCCACGACGAAGGCATCGTCCACTCAATCGCTTGGGTCGTAATGCCAGACCATTGCCATTGGCTCGTCGAGTTACGCCACAAAACCCTCGGCGAACTCATGTGCCGTATCAAGTCGCGCAGCAGCGTAACGGTCAATCAGACAAGCCAGTCCAGCTGCCGTCTGTGGCAAAAGGGCTATCACGACCGAGCCCTGCGCCAAGAGGATGACGTGAAAGCCACCGCCCGTTACATCGTGCGTAACCCGATCCGTGCGCGATTGGCCACACGAATCGGTGATTACCCCCTATGGGATGCCTGCTGGGTGTAAGCCTAAGCCTGTGCTGTGCGCAATTTTTCACTGCGACCGCGTAACCACTCCAGCGTCAGCAGTAGCACCACCGAAAACGCAATCAGCAATGTGGCCGCCGCCGCGATGGTCGGGCTGAGGTTTTCGCGAATGCCGCTGAACATCTGACGCGGCAAGGTCGCTTGTTCTGGCCCGGCCAAAAACAACGTCACCACCACCTCATCAAACGATGTCGCAAAGGCAAACAACGCACCAGAAATCACACCCGGCGCGATCAACGGCAGGGTCACGCGGCGAAAGGCTGTCAACGGTGAAGCGCCCAGACTCGCCGCTGCACGCACCAAGTTATGGTTAAAACCTTGCAAGGTTGCCGACACCGTGATGATCACAAATGGCACGCCCAGCACGGCATGCACCACGATCAGCGAGGTGTAGCTGTTGCCAAAGCCCAGCGGTGCGAAAAACAAATAACTGGCCACACCAATAATCACCACTGGCACCACCATCGGCGAAATCACCAGCGCCATGACCAGCGCTTTGCCGGGGAAGTCGCCACGGGTCAAACCAATCGCGGCCAACGTGCCAAAGACCATCGCCAGCACGGTCGCGGCCGGAGCCACGATGACGCTGTTTTTCAGGGCGCGCATCCACTCGGCCGAGGCGAAAAAGTCCTGATACCAATGCAGGGAAAACCCTTGCAGCGGGTACACCAAAAAACTGCCTGAGTTGAAGGACAACGGGATGATCACCAACACCGGCAAGATCAGAAACAACAGAATCAGCCCACAAAGAATGCGCAAGCTGTAAAACCACACCCGCTCAATGGGTGACATATAAGGGCTCAGCATGGCGATCTCCTTAACTCAAGCGCAGGCGGCTCGCGCCCACCAGCCAGTTGTAAATCAGGTAAAGCACGACCGTCGCTAGCAACAACAAGCCGCCCAATGCGGTCGCCATGCCCCAGTTGATGCTGGTGTTGGTGTAGAACGCGACGAAGTAACTGACCATTTGATCGTTCGGGCTGCCGAGCAAGGCCGGGGTGATGTAGTAGCCAATCGCAATGATGAACACCAGTAAACACCCGGCGCCCACACCGGCATAAGTCTGTGGGAAGTACACCCGCCAGAAACTGGCAAATGGATGGCAGCCCAGCGAGATGGCGGCGCGCATATAAGTCGGAGAAATACCTTTCATCACGCTGTAAATCGGCAAAATCATAAACGGCAGCAAGATGTGCACCATCGAGATGTACACCCCCGTGCGGTTGAACACCAACTCCAGCGGCTCATCAATCAAGCCCATGTTGATCAAGGTGCTGTTAATCAAGCCACCCGACTGCAACAACACAATCCAGGCCGCAACCCGCACCAATACAGAGGTCCAAAACGGCAGTAACACCAGAATCATCAGCAAATTGCTTTGGCGCGCTGGCAGATTGGCCAGCAAGTACGCTAGCGGATAAGCCAACACTAGGCAGATGCCGGTGATGACAAAACCCATCCAAAAGGTGCGGGCGAAGATGTCCAGATAGATCGCTTGGTCAGGCGTAGCCGGGGCCACTTCACCCAAATCATCGATTCGGTGGTCAACTGCCGCCAGCAAGTAAAACGGAGTCACGCTAGAGCTGTTGCGCTTGATCGCCTGCCAATACGCAGGATCACCCCAACGCTCATCCAAGGCTTCCATTGCATCTTTGTACGACTCAGGCGCCACGCTCAATGGCAAGGCCTTGGCCGTTTTCATCAACAAACTGCGATAACCCGCCAACTCCATGTTCAAGCGCTTGGACAAGTCGCCCAGCACCTGATTTTTGCGCGCCAGCGCCAAGTCTTCACTGAGCGCTTGGTACACCGGTTCCGCCGGCAAACCCTTGCCATCCCAAGACTCCACTGCAACCACTGTGCGCGGCAAACCTTCGACCACTTCCGGGTTGCCGACACTTTTGTAGAGCAATGCAGCAATCGGCACCAAAAACACCAGCAGCAAGAAAATAACCAACGGTGCAATCAGTGCCTGCGCTTTCCAGCGGTTAACCCGCTCGGCATGCGCAAGGCGCTTCTTCAGCGATGGGCCGGCGACCTCGTTCAGGGGGATGGCGATGGCCATGGCGAACTCCGCAAATCGTTAAACGATAGCGGCGCGCCCTTTCAGGCGCCCCGCGTGACAGTGCTGCTTATTTGGCAGCCCAGGCGTTGAAGCGTTGTTCCAGTTGCTCACCGTTATCGGCCCAGAAGCTGACGTCGATCTGCACCTGATTTTTGATGTTTTCAGGCGCGGTCGGCATGTCTGGCTGCACGGCTTCAGGCAGCAAGGGCATCGCCGCCTTGTTCGCCGGGCCGTAGGCGATGTTTTGCGAGTACGTGCTCTGTTGCTGAGGTTGCAGCGTGAAGGCCATGAACTTCTTGGCCGCTTCTGCTTTGTCTTTGTTCAGACCTTTAGGAATGGCCCACGCGTCAAAGTCATAAATCCCGCCGTTCCACACAATCTTCAGGTTGCTTTCTTTCTGCACGGCGGCAATCCGGCCGTTGTAAGCCGAGCTCATTACCACGTCACCCGAGGCCAGGTACTGCGGTGGCTGTGCGCCGGCTTCCCACCATTGAATGCTGGGTTTGAGCTCATCGAGCTTTTTGAATGCCCGGTTCTGGCCGTCTTTGCTCGCCAGTACCGTGTAAACGTCTTTGGGTGCAACGCCATCGGCCATCAGCGCGAATTCCAGCGTGTACTTGGCGCCTTTACGCAGCCCGCGTTTGCCCGGAAAGGTCTTGGTGTCCCAGAAGTCAGCCCAGCTCGTCGGCGCCGTTTTCAGCTTGTCGGCGTTGTAGGCCATCACAGTGGACCATACAAAGAAGCCCGCGCCACACGCTTGAATCGCCCCAGGGACGTACTGGTCAGAATTACCAAACAGCGCTGGGTCCAATTGCTCGAACATGTCTTCGTCACAACCACGGGACAACTCTGGCGATTCAACTTCTACCAAATCCCAAGAGATGCTTTTGGTGTCGACCATCGCTTTGATTTTGGCCATTTCACCGTTGTATTCACCGGCGATGATTTTGCCGTCACCTTTGGCTTCCCAAGGGGCGTAAAACGCTTTGACCTGAGCCGCTTTGTTCGCGCCGCCAAACGACACCACTGTCAGATCCGTTGCAGCCATCGCATTGGCCGCACACATAAGACCCACACTCAGGGCCGTGAACTTAAGCATTTTCATTGTTGTTCTCCACTAGGGTTGGTGAAGCCGGGGCGATTAATTCGCCTCTAAGAGAGGGTCCAGCGCGCGTACATGTTCGACCTGCCAGCCCAGCGGCACGACATCGCCAACGGCCAAGGCCGGGTCCAGCTCAGCAATGGGCTGTTTTACAAAAAAGTCGTTTTTGCCACAGACTTCCAGGCGCAACCGAACGTGGTCGCCCAGGTAGATAAATTCTTCCACACGCCCCGAAAAACGGTTCACGCACGACTCGCTGTGACCATTGAGGCTCACCCGCTCCGGGCGAATGGATAAAGTCACCGGATCACCCGTGCGGCCCACATTCACCGCCAGCGCCTGTACTTTTTCACCGCGGCTCAGCTCAACCACACAGCGCTCGCCGTCCTGACTGAGCAGGCGGCCATTGAGGCGGTTGTTTTCGCCGATGAAGTTAGCCACAAAGGTATTTTTCGGTTCTTCGTACAAGCAACGGGGCGGCGCGATTTGCTGGATTTCGCCTTGATGGAATACCGCAACGCGGTCTGACATGGTCAGTGCTTCGCCCTGATCGTGGGTCACATACACCACCGTGACGCCCAAGCGCTGGTGCAGGTGTTTGATCTCCATCTGCATGTGTTCGCGTAACTGTTTGTCCAATGCGCCGAGCGGCTCATCCATCAGCACCAATTGCGGCTCGAACACCAGCGCCCGCGCCAGTGCAACCCGCTGTTGCTGACCACCAGAAAGTTGCGCCGGGTAGCGCTGCGCAAAAGCATCGAGCTGCACCATGCTCAACACACGCTTGACGCGTTCACTGATGTCAGTTCGGTTTAGGCCGCGCACTGATAACGGAAACGCCAGGTTTTCGGCCACCGTCATGTGCGGGAACAGTGCGTAGTTCTGAAACACCATGCCGATATCGCGCTTGTGCGGCGGCACGTTGTTGATCGAGCGGCCGGCCAGCAAAATCTCACCTGCTGTCGGCGTTTCAAAACCCGCCAGCATCATCAAACTGGTGGTTTTGCCCGAACCGGAAGGGCCGAGCAAGGTCAGGAACTCGCCTTTGCGAATATCCAGATTGAGATCTTTGACGATCAAGTTCTCGCCGTCGTAGCTCTTTTGCACACCACGAAAGCTGACCAACACATCACTCGCCCCAGCGCTTGCACCGACCTCACTCATAGCCACACCTTTTGTTTTGGACTGCCGTGGCCCAAGACTAAAGAAGCTGCCAGCCCGCAGAAATCGGGGCGCAGGAGAGATTCACATCAGGAGGTTGGAAGGGTTGGTGTAGGGATCGCCCTACAGCAATGTCGCGAATAGAACACTCATTTGCATCAAGCCTCGCAACAAGGCAGAGGCTGGTCATAAAACTGTCGTAAACAGGCAAGCTCGGAAACGTAGCCGTCGCGAATCAGACAGGGCGTCGGTTAGAGCAATTTATGTTCCATCGCGTATTTCACCAGTTCAGCCAGCGAGGTGACGTTGAGCTTTTGCATCAGTCGCGCTTTGTGGGTGCTGATGGTTTTACTGCTCAGTGCCAGTTGCTGGGCAATGTCGTTGACGTTGACGCCCTGCGCCAATCGTTCAAACACTGAAAACTCCCGCTCGGAAAGCAAGGCATGCAGTGGACGGGCATCGGTCAAGCCCACTTCAAACACCATACGATCCGCCAGATCCGGGTCGATATAGCGCCCACCCGCTGCGACTTTGCGGATGGCCGTGAGCAACAGTGCCGGGTCGCTGTCTTTGGTCGCGTAACCCGCCGCCCCAAACTTCAACGCTCGGGCAGCCATTTGTGCTTCGTCGTGCATCGACAGCACCAAAATCGCCGGTGGGTTGTTCAGGGCGCGAATCCTGGGAATGGCTTCAAGGCCATTCACGCCCGGCATCGAAATATCCAGCAGCACCACTTCACACGGAACATGGCGCAAGGTCTCAAGCAGTTGCTCACCATTGCTCGCCTCACCCACCACCAGCAGGTCTTTGGCCAGGCCGATCAGTTGTTTGATGCCCTCACGCACGATGGTGTGGTCTTCCGCTACCAGTACACGAATCACGTCTATGTCCTCATCAAAGATCACTAAAGGGCTTGGCGCAAAGGCACCCGCACACTCAAGGTTGTGCCTTCTCCAGGCTCGCTGTGCAGGGACAACGTGCCACCCAACATCAACACCCGCTCGCGCATTCCCACCAGACCAAAGGAGGTCGGGCGCCCAGACGCGGGGACAAAACCCTGGCCATCGTCACTGATGCTCAGGCACAGCTCATGACCTTCAACGCTCAAGGTCAATTCAACGGTTTGCGCCTGAGCGTGACGCATTACGTTGGTCAGGGCCTCCTGCAAAATCCTGAACAACCCCACTTCCTTGGCTGCACTCAGCGGCGGCAAGTGTTCCGGCACCCGAACCAGACACGGGATTTGCGTTCGCGCTTCAAAACGATGAGCCTGCCACTCGATAGCCGAACTGATGCCCGCGTCCAAAATCGGCGGGCGTAATGCTGTGGCCACATCCCGCACCAGTTGAAATAACTGGGCGATCAGTTTTTTCATGCTGTTAAGTCGCTCACGCAACCCTGGATCAAGCTCGGCATACGCCAGCTCGCACATCGACGTTTCTAGCTTGAGCACCGTCAACATCTGACCCAGTTCGTCGTGTACTTCGCGGGCGATGCGAGCCTTTTCTTCTTCGCGCACGCTTTCAAGGTGCGCCGACAGTTCTCGCAATTGCCCCCGCGAACTGTCCAGCTCCAACTCGATGCGCTTGCTCTCGCTGATATCCCAGACGATGCCATCCCACACAACAGTGCCATCTTCTAGCCGACGGGTAATGGCCTTGATTTCGGCCCAGCGCTGCTGACCTTGACGGGTCAAAATCCGCCCCTGCCACGACCAATCACTGTCGCTGTCCAGCGCCATGTCTTGCACGCGATGGTAATCCGCCCTGTCATCCGGGTGTACCAAGCTGCGTAGTCCCACCTCATGCCGACGCAATGTAGCGGGCGAGTAGCCCGCCAAACTTTCACTGCCTTCACTGATGTAAGGAAAATCCAGCTCACCAGTCAGTAACGAGCGCTCAAGACGAAAGACCAAGCCCGGAACGTTGGCAGCAATGCCTTGCAGACGCGCATCGCTTTCTTGCAAAGCAGCCTGCACCTGACGGCGCTCAGTGATGTCATTGAGGTAAACCACCAAGTACTCGGCAGCTTGAAAGCGCAAAAAGCTCAAGGTCACATCTGCTGGAAACTCACTGCCATCAGCGCGAATGCAGTGGGTTTCGATACGCTGCGCGCCGTCTTCGCTGGCGCGCGCGCGCTTCCACAAGCTCAGCCAGCGATCCATGCTCAAGCCCGGCTCAAAGCTGCTTAATGGTCGTTCCAGTAACCCGCCCGCTTTATAGCCGAGCATGTCCTCCGCGGCGCGGTTGGCGTAGCGCACGTGGCTGTCCCAGTTCACCCACAAAATACCCACCGGGCTTTGGTCGATTGAAAACTGGGTCAGCCGCAACGCCTCAGCGCTAGCGGCGCGCAGCGCAATATCTTCTCGCGCGCCGAGCAGCGCACTCTCCAATGAGGTTTGCTGGCGCCGCTGCCAATACACAATTGCCATGCTGGCCAGCAGCAACGCACCGATCAACACACTCAGGTTTTGCCAAAAACTTGGCGACGGTCCCGCATGCGGGTATTTGGGTTGCAACCAACGACTGTGCAGTTGCTCCATGTCCCGCGCCGGGATCGCATGCAGCCCTCGCTCAACGATGGCGGCCAACTGCGGCCAGTCACGTCGAGTGGCGACGCGCAGCAGTTGCGGCAAACCAATATCACCGACAACCGCCAACCCCGCGAACTCGGGCTCGATCGACAAACGACTGAGTTGAGCTTCGTCGATCACCGCATAAGTTGCTTGCTGGCTCAGCAACAGTTGCAGGGCCTGACGCTCAAGCGGCACGCCCTGCAAGTTGAGGCCTGGGTAACTGCTGTGTAAAAAGTCTGCCGTGGCACTGGGCATGCGCACTGCAACACGGGTCTGGCTGTTCACCTGCTCCAAATCAACAGAGCCCGTGCCATCTCGCACGCCCACCACCAATTGCGGCACACGCATGTAAGGGTCAGAAAACTGCCACAGCCGTAAACCTGCCGGGGTTTGAGTCAGGCCCGGCACCCAGTCAATTTCACCTCGGCGGGCAGCCTGTTCCAGCTGCTCCAGATCAGGGTAATTACGCCAGATCAGCTCAACATTCAGCGCCTGCGCCAACCACTTCATGAGCTCAACATTGGCCCCCGATAACTGCTGCAAACGTTGGTCGAACTTGGCATAGGGGGCTTGCAACACAAGCCCTACACGCAGGGTTTTGTGCTGCGCCAGCCACTGTTGCTGCTCAGTGGTCAATTGCGCCGCAGGCACGGGCTGCGCACTGACCATCAAGGGCAGCCACAACCAGCCGATAACTAACAGATAGCAAAAACGTATCATCTGAACGCTCACACCCTGACAAATACTGACCAACCCATTAGGCTGCCGGGATTACTTCTGGCCTGGAATAACTGATGTCTTCTTACTCTCTGGCAGTGCCAGCTTTGTGCCTGTCGCTGATGTTGCCTTGTGCCTTACCAGTGCTAGCAGCTGATCCGGCCCCAGCTGACGAACCCGCTAAAACCGAGCCAGTGGTGCGCCAACCGCTGCTTGAACGCAGCCAGGAAGACGCCACCGCACTTGAGCGCCAACTGCCGCAACACGAGCAACAACAGCTGCAAGCAGGCGACGACAACTTTCTCGCGCTGTGGAAGCCTGCCAACAGCAGCGACCCGGCAGGCGCGGTGATTATCGTCCCCGGCGCCGGCGAAACAGCTGATTGGCCGCAAGCCGTTGGGCCTTTGCGCAACAAGCTACCTGACGCCAATTGGGCCAGCCTGAGCCTGAGTTTGCCTGATATGCAAAGCGAAGCCAGCCAGGCTCGGGTGGTCGAGCCGCAAAAAGCACCCACGCCAGAAGCGCCAGACAGTAGCAGTAAAGAAGCCAGCACCACAGCCAAACCCATCGAGCAAGCGGCCAGTGCTGAAGCAGAAAGTGCAGGCGCGAACACCACCCCGACTCAAACATTTGAAGAAATGAGCAAAGCGGATGCCGAGCGTATTTTTGCCCGTATTGATGCAGCGATAGCGTTCGCTCAACAACAAAACGTGCGCAGCCTTGTTTTGCTAGGCCACGGCACAGGTGCCTATTGGGCGGCACGCTATATCAGCGAAAAACAGCCGCCACAGGTGCCAAAGTTGATCATGGTTGCCGCACAAACGCCCGCACAGGCACAAGCCGATTTGAGCCAACTGACCCCGAGCCTCAAAGTTGCACTGCTGGACGTTTACTACAAAGACAAGGCGCTGGCGCGCAAGGCCGCCTTGCAACGGCTGCAAGCCAGCAAGCGGGTTAATGGTGCGAATTTCAATCAACTAGGGTTGGCCGCCATACCGGGCAATCGCGATGCCGAACAAGAGCAACTGTTGCGCCGTGTTCGCGGCTGGCTCAGCCCTCAGCCTGTGGATAAGTAAGCGTCAACAGCGCGCGGTTAAAATCCGCGCTGCTGGCGAATCAGGGCGTAAGCGTGATGCAACTCACGGGTTTTTTCTGTGGCCTCACGCACTTGCGCCGGGCTGGCACCACTGCCTGCGACTTTGTCGGGGTGATGACGGCTGAGCAAACGTCGATACGCGCGTTTGATCTGCGCCGGATCGCTGCTGTGCGTCACGCCCAGCAACGTCAGCGACTCTTGATAAGTGCCGCCGTAAGTTGCCAACGGCTTTTTGTGCGCCTGGTAATCAGCGCCCAAGGCCTGAATCTGTTGCGGCGTCCAGCCCAGCCAACGCCCCCAAAGCACGATCAAGTCGTGCTCTTCTGGGTCAACCCGGCCATCGGCAACCGCCATTCGCCAACACGCACGCAACACACCTTCGGCTGCATGCGGCTGGGCTTTTAAACGCCGCAGATAGCCACGAAGCGAGTCATTACCAGACTTGCCGCGATTAAATGCGCCAATGGCCCGCTTCTGCGCCGGGGCGCTCATGTCGAGCAAGCGCATTTCGTATCGCGCTTGCTCAATATGTTTGTCCACCACGCGTCCGCCGCTTTTGGCCAGACGGCCTAGCAACACGAACAGCAGTTCATCGTTGCGCAACACAGCGCGACCGCCTAAACGCTCGCGCAAGTGTGCCCAGCTCTGTAGTTGCAAGCGACGATCCAGCGCCTGCCCCAAGAGAGCACCGAGTATGGCCCCTGGAATATGGGCAATCAAAAAGCCCGATCCTGCACCAACCAGAGTCCCAAGCCACAGCATGTTAGTGGGCGCTCGCGATCAACGACTCAACCTCAGCCAAGCGCTCATGCGTCCCCACATCCACCCAATGCCCTTGCAAACGCTCTCCTGTTACCCGGCCTTTGGCCATGGCTTGACGTAATAAAGGTGCCAGCTTGAACGCCCCGGCCTGCGCGCCTTCAAACAACGCAGGGCTAAGCACGGCGATACCGCTGTAAGTCAGGGTGTCGACACCCGGCTCTGCGTCTCGAACGTGTTCAGCACTCAGGCAAAAATCACCCTTTGGATGATGCGCCGGGTTGTCCACCAGCACTAAATGCGCCACCCCGTTTAAAGGCTGACGCAACCGCTCAAAATCGTAGTCGGTCCAGATATCACCGTTCACCACGACAAACGGGTTATCGCCCAGCAATGGCAATGCTTTAAAAATTCCGCCGCCGGTTTCCAAAGGCTCGCCTTCAGCGGAGTACTGAATCTTGACCCCAAAGCGCGAACCATCACCCAAGTGGTCTTCAATTTGCTGACCCAGCCATGCGTGATTGATCACTATGTCGGTAAAACCTGCCGCCGCCAGTGCGCGCAGGTGGAACTCGATCAAGGGCACACCGCCTGCCCTGATCAACGGTTTTGGGGTGTGCAACGTCAGCGGCCGCAAGCGCTCGCCTTTGCCTGCGGCCAGAATCATCGCTTTCATACAGTGGCCTCGGCAGGCTCGCGAAGGCTGGTAATCAGCTCACCCAATTCAGCCAGCTCAGGGCGGCGCGCCAATACCGCTTCTATATAAGAGAAGAAACGCGGCACGTCGGCCAGGTAACGAGGCTTTCCATCCCGATGACAGATGCGGGCAAAAATACCGATCACTTTCAAATGACGCTGCACGCCCATCAGATCACTGGCACGCAAGAAGTCCTGAAGGACGGGCTGCACCGGAATGGCCAAATGCCGGGCGTTTTCCCAGTAATTGCTTAACCACTGCAACACCCGCTCTTCAGGCCAGCTGAGAAACGCGTCCTTGAACAGACACGTAATGTCGTAGGTTACTGGGCCATACACAGCATCCTGAAAATCCAGCACGCCGGGATTCGGGATGCTCAGCATCAGGTTGCGCGGCATAAAGTCGCGGTGCACCAACACTTTTGGCTGCTCCAGAGCACTGACGATCAAAACATCACTGACCCGCTGCCAAAGCGCCTGTTGCTGCTCATCAAGTTCAATGCCCAAGTGGCGGCGGATGTACCACTCCGGGAACAGCTCCAGCTCTCGGCGCAGCAAAGCCACGTCATAGCTAGGCAGGTCGGCGTCCATTGGCAATTGCTGAAAGGCCAACAGCGCTTCAATGGCATCGTCAAAAAGCTCATCGGCGTTGTCATCATTAATAACGTCGAGAAAGGTTTTATTGCCCAAATCGTTGAGCAGCAAAAATCCACGCTCAAGGTCTTGAGCATAAATTTTCGGCACATTTATGGTGCTGGTGCGCAGCAATTGGGCGATATCGACGAAAGGTTTGCAGTTTTCCTGGGGCGGTGGCGCGTCCATGACGATAAAACTGCGGCCTTCGCCGTCCCAGCGAAAATAGCGACGAAAACTGGCGTCACTACTGGCCGCAGTCAACGTGGCCGGGGGTACAGTGCCCCAACCTTCATTCGCAAACAGGATAGCCAACTGCTCATCGAGCCAAACTTTCAGGTGTTGCAAGCGTACATCTTGGTCAGGCATTACAAGGGTCTCCGACGGCGCTAGCCGTCAAGCGGGTCATGCTTTATTATCCAGCATCTTTTCCAGACCATCGAGAGGCGTGCGGTCCCCCACCGCGGGCTGATGGCACGCAGGAAGCCCGGACTAATAAGATGGCATTGAAATCCCCCGCGTTTCGTAAAAAATTTCCGTTGCTGGTAACCGGCAGTTTGCTGGCCATGCAACCTTTAGCCACGCCTTTCGCTGTTGCCGAGGAGCAGTATGACTGTTCCGTGTCGGCTACGGGCGGCTGGGATTGCGCACCCAAAGCGACGACGGCGCAATTGCCCCCTCGCCCGGTGCACAACGATGGCTCGGTAGGCGCCAGCGGCGAAACCGCCGAGCAAGTCGCTCAGGCTCCGCTGGTGACCGAAGCCAAAGGCCGTGGGCTCAAGGCGCGCAGTGCTGATTACAGCCACCTTGACTGGGTGCCGCGCGACAAACTGACCCCTGCGCAACTGGCCGAAACCGGCCCGTATTGCTCTGGCGGTTATGTTGAGCCCACCCGTCCGGGCATGAACGACACCACCAGCAAAAGCGATGCACCGACCTTCATCGGCGCTAAAGCTTCGCGCTATCAGCAGGAAGAGCAGATCGCAACGCTGGCCGGTGACGTCGTTATGCGTCAGGGCAGCATGCAGATCGAAGCCGACGAAGCGAGCCTGTATCAGGCCGAAAACCGGGGCGAGCTCAATGGCAAGGTCCGCCTGCGCGACAACGGCGCACTGATCGTCGGCGACCACGCTGATGTACAGCTGGACACCGGCGCGGCCAAAGTCGACAACGCTGAATACGTATTGCACAAGTCGCGCATTCGCGGCAGTGCGCTGTACGCCAAACGTGCTGAAAACGCGGTCATCCGTCTCAAGGATGGTACGTACACCACGTGCGAGCCGAACAGCAATGCCTGGCAGCTCAAGGGCAACAACATCACGCTCAACCCTGCTACCGGTTTTGGTACAGCGACCAACGTGACGTTGCGGGTTAAAGACATCCCGATCTTCTACACCCCGTACATCTACTTCCCGATCGACGATCGCCGTCAGTCCGGTTTCCTGCCGCCGTCCTTCAGCAGCAGCACCGACACCGGCTTTATGCTCGTGACCCCGTACTACTTCAACCTGGCACCCAACTACGATGCCACGTTGTACCCGCGTTACATGACCAAGCGTGGCTTGTTGATGGAAGGCGAATTCCGCTACCTGACAGAGTCCAGCGAAGGGCAGTTAGGTGCGGCGTACCTGAACGACGACAACGACGATCGCAAGCGTCAGACCGACTACACCGACAAGCGCTACCTGCTCAACTGGCAGCACAAAGGCGGCTTGGATTCGCGCATCCTGACTGAAGTTGACTACACCAAAATCAGCGACCCGTATTACTTCCAAGATCTGGAAAGTGACCAAATTGGCGTTGAAAACCGTAGTTACCTCAACCAGCAGGGCTCTGTCAGCTATCGCGGCGATACCTACACCGCCAAGCTGAATGCGCAAGCCTATCAAATGGCCACCATCACTCAGGTGACGCCTTACAACAAGCTGCCACAACTCACACTGAATGGTGCGCTTCCGTATCACCCAAGCGGGCTGAATTTCAACTACAACACTGAGTTGGTTCGGTTTGATCGTGACTTGGAAACTGGCGACTTTATCAACGAAGATGGCACCACTGCTCGCCGTTTAGATACCAACGTTAAAGGTCTGGCTCGCGCCAACGGCACGCGCCTTAACCTTAAGCCAGGTGTCAGCCTGCCGCTCAACTGGAGCTACGGCTACCTGACACCATCGCTCAAGTACATGTACACGCAGTACGATCTTGATCTGGATAGCAAAGGTAAAGAAACTTTACTTGCTGGCCAGAAATTCAACAGTACGCAAACTCGCAGCGTTCCAATCGCCAGCGTAGACGGCGGCCTGTACTTCGACCGCAACACCCAGTGGTTCGGCACCAACTACCGCCAAACTCTGGAACCGCGTGCGTTCTACCTGTATGTGCCTGAGCGTGACCAACAGGACATACCGGTATTCGACACTGGCGAAAGCACCTTCAACTACTCCTCGCTGTGGCGTGAGAACCGCTTCTCTGGCTCCGACCGTGTGGGCGACGAGAACAAGCTGTCCTTGGGTGTGACCAGCCGCTGGATTGAAGACAACGGCTTTGAACGTCAACGCATCAGCGTCGGCCAGGCTTACTACTTCAAAGATCGCAAGGTTCAACTGCCAGGTATTTCTGACAACCGTCAGGACTCAACCGCCAGTGTGTCGCCGTATGCCGTGGATTATGCCTATCGCTTCAACCGCGACTGGCGTGCCACCGCTGACTACAACTGGGATCCGGACACCCACAGCCCGCGTTCGGGCAGTGCGATGATGCACTACCAGCCAGAAGACAACCCAAGTAAGGTGGTCAACGCCGGCTTCCGTTATCGTAACGACCAGATCCGCTACGACCAGTACACCGGTCAGTGGGTTGTGGGCGGTGGTGACTACGGCACCAAAGGCCAGCCGGGCTACATCAAGGACTACTACAAGATCAAGCAGCACGACTTCTCGGTTATCTGGCCGGTTGTGCCGCAATGGAACGTGATCAGCCGCTGGCAGTATGACTACAACCGCAACCGCACTCTGGAAGCCTTCGGTGGTTTCGAGTACGACAACTGCTGCTGGAAGCTGCGTCTGATCAGCCGTTATTGGGTTTCCAACGACGAGTACACCCAGGAAGCCCCGGAAAACGAAAAGGGCGACCATGGTCTCTTCCTTCAAATTGTGCTGAAAGGTCTCGGTGGCGTTGTTGGCACCAAAGTAGAGAGCTTCCTCGACAAAGGCATCCAAGGTTATCGTGAACGTGAAGATCAAGCTTTCTGAGTGTCTGCGCCCGCTAATGCTGGGCGCGTTGTTCCTGGGCACTGCCGCTAACGCGGCAGTTCAACCTCTGGATAAAGTGGTGGCCATCGTCGATAACGATGTGATCATGCAGAGCCAACTGGACCAGCGTGTCCACGAAGTTCAGCAGACCATCGCCAAGCGTGGCCAAGGCGTACCGCCTGCCAGCGTGCTGGATCAGCAAGTGCTTGAGCGTCTGATCGTCGAAAACCTGCAATTGCAGCTCGGCGAACGCGCTGGCATTCGCATCACTGACGAAGAGCTGAATCAAGCCATCGGCTCCATTGCCCAGCGCAATGGCATGACCATCGAGCAGTTCCGTCAGGCCTTGGCGCGTGACGGCCTGTCTTATGAAGACGCCCGTGAACAGGTGCGTCGCGAGATGATCATCAGCCGTGTTCGCCAGCGTCGCGTGGCAGAACGCATTCAGGTGAGCGAGCAGGAAGTCAAAAACTTCCTCGCCTCCGACCTGGGCAAAATGCAAATGTCCGAAGAGTTCAACCTGGCCAACATCCTGATTCCCACGCCTGAAAGCGCGAACTCAGAAGCCATTCAGAACGCCTATAAGCAAGCTGTAGAGATCTACAACCAGCTTAAAAAAGGCGCGGACTTCGGCCAAATGGCAATCTCGCGTTCAGGCAGTGACACGGCGCTGGAAGGCGGCGACATGGGCTGGCGTAAGGCGGCTCAATTGCCACCTCCGTTTGACCGCATGTTGAGCGAAATGCCAGTGGGCGATATTACTGAGCCCATCCGCACACCGGGCGGCTTCATCATTCTTAAGCTCAATGGCAAGCGCGGTGGCGAGTCGGTGGTTGTGGACGAAGTTCACGTTCGCCACATTCTGCTCAAGCCAAGCGAAATCCGCAGCGAAGCCGCTACCAAAGAGCTGGCAGACAAACTGTACGAGCGCATCACTTCGGGCGAAGACTTTGCCACTCTGGCAAAAACCTACTCCGAAGACCCGGGCTCCGCGCTCAATGGCGGCGACCTGAACTGGGTTAACCCTGATTCGTTGGTGCCTGAGTTCCGCGAAGCAATGGCAGATACCCCGCAGGGCGTACTGTCCAAACCCTTCCAGACCCAATACGGCTGGCATGTTTTGGAAGTCCTTGGCCGTCGCGCCACCGACAGCACCAGCCAAGCTCGCGAGCAACAAGCTATGAACGTCTTGCGTAACCGCAAGTACGATGAAGAGCTGCAAACCTGGCTGCGTCAGATCCGCGACGAAGCCTATGTAGAAATCAAACTGCCTGGCGCCAACTCGCAAGAGAGCACAGACCAGGCAGCACAGTGAAAACCCAGCGTTTTGCACTGACACCCGGCGAACCAGCAGGCATAGGCCCAGACCTGTGCCTGCTACTCGCTTCGCAACGCCAGCCACACCCTCTGATTGCCATTACCAGCCGCGACCTGCTCCTTGAGCGGGCCGCGCAACTGGGCGTGGCAGTCAGTTTGTTGTCGGTCAGCCCCGATCATTGGCCTGACCAACCCGCCCCGGCGGGGAGCCTGTACGTGTGGGACACCCCGCTGAACGCCAAGGTCACTGCCGGTACGCTAGACAAAGCTAACGCTGCTTTTGTGCTGCAAACACTGACCCGTGCCGCCCTTGGCTGTGTGTCTGGCGATTTCGCCGGCATGATCACAGCCCCCGTACACAAGGGCGTGATCAACGAAGCGGGCATCCCGTTTTCTGGCCACACCGAATTCCTCGCTGACCTGACCCACACCGAGCAAGTTGTGATGATGCTTGCCACTCGCGGATTGCGCGTGGCGCTGGTCACCACTCACCTGCCGCTGCGTCAGGTTGCCGATGCAATCACCCCCGAGCGACTGACGCGGGTTACCCGCATTCTGCACGCCGACCTGCAACAAAAATTCGGCATTGCCCAGCCGCGCATCCTGGTGTGTGGGCTCAACCCCCATGCTGGTGAAGGCGGCCATTTGGGCCATGAAGAAATCGACATCATCGAACCAACCCTAGAGCGCCTGCGTAGCGAGGGCATGGACCTTCGTGGCCCGCTGCCTGCCGACACTCTGTTTACCCCCAAATATCTGGAGCACTGCGACGCGGTGCTGGCGATGTACCACGACCAAGGCCTGCCCGTACTGAAATACAAAGGGTTCGGTGCCGCAGTCAACATCACCCTGGGCTTGCCGATCATCCGCACTTCCGTCGACCACGGCACCGCCCTGGATCTGGCGGGCAGCGGCAACGTCGATACCGGCAGCCTGCAAGTCGCCCTGGAAACCGCCTACCAGATGGCCGAGACCCGTATATGAACGAGCAATACCAACACAAGGCGCGTAAGCGTTTTGGTCAAAACTTTTTGCACGATGCTGGCGTTATTGACCGCATCCTGCGTGCTATCAACGCCAAAGCCAGCGACCGTCTGCTGGAAATCGGCCCGGGCCAAGGCGCTTTGACCGAAGGCATTCTGAACAGCGGCGGCCAGCTGGATGTCGTTGAACTCGACAAAGACCTGATCCCGATTCTGAATCAGCAATTCGCGGGCATGAGCAACTTCACCCTGCATCAGGGCGATGCGCTCAAGTTCGACTTCAAGAGTCTCAACGCAGCGCCGCGCACCCTGCGTGTGGTCGGCAACCTGCCGTACAACATCTCGACACCGCTGATTTTTCACCTGTTGAAAAACGCCGAGCTGATCCGCGACATGCACTTCATGCTGCAAAAAGAAGTGGTTGAACGTATGGCCGCAGGCCCGGGCGGCGGTGATTGGGGTCGTTTGTCGATCATGGTTCAGTACCACTGCCGTGTCGAACACCTGTTCAACGTCGGCCCTGGTGCGTTCAACCCGCCGCCTAAAGTTGATTCAGCGATTGTCCGTCTGGTGCCTCACGATGTGTTGCCGCATCCGGCAAAAGACCATCGCGTGCTAGAGCGCGTGGTGCGCGAAGCATTCAACCAGCGTCGTAAAACCCTGCGCAACACCCTCAAAGCCTTGCTCAGCAACGCTGAAATCGAAGCCGCTGGCGTCGATGGCAGCCTGCGTCCAGAGCAACTCGACCTGGCTGCTTTCGTGCGCCTGGCCGACAAACTCAGCGAACAACCCGCCGCCGCACCCGCTGGCGACTGATAGCGAAACAAATACCGGGTACAGGCACAGACTCCACATCTGGCCTAGTACCCGTTACTTGGCCTAGACTCAGCCATCAGTTTTATCCCGAACTGTGTCTCCGCTTTCAAGTAGGCCTTTCGCATGTCCGATCCCCGCTATCTGGTCGACGTCAGCGTCGTCACCCGTTACCTGCCAGAACAATCCCAACCCGAACATGATCGTTACGCCTTCGCCTATACCATCACCGTGAAAAACAACGGCTCGCAACCTGCGACGTTGCTGTCCAGACACTGGGTGATTACTGACGGCGATGGCCATGTTGAAGAAGTTCGCGGCTCAGGGGTCGTAGGGCAGCAACCCTTGATCGAGCCCGGCGAGCAATACACCTACAGCAGCGGCTCGGTGATCACTACCAAAGTGGGCACCATGCAAGGCAGCTACCTGATGCACGCCCTCGACGGCAACGACTTCAAAGCCATCATTGCGCCCTTCCGCCTTGCCGTACCCGGAGCGTTGCACTAATGGCGGTGTATGCCGTTGGCGACCTGCAAGGGTGCCTGCAACCACTCAAGTCTCTACTGGCGCGAGTCGCTTTCGACCCAGCCAAAGACAGGTTATGGCTGGTAGGTGATCTGGTTAATCGAGGGCCGGAGTCGCTCGAAACCCTGCGCTTTCTGTACCGCATGCGCGAATCGCTGGTGTGTGTGCTGGGCAATCACGACCTGCACCTGCTGGCGGTGGCCAGTAATATCGAACGCCTGAAAAAAGGCGACACCCTGCGCGAAATCATTCAAGCCCCCGATGCTCAAGAGCTGCTGGACTGGCTGCGCCAACAAAAGCTGCTGCACTATGACGCCGAGCGCAACACCGCGTTAGTGCACGCGGGCATTCCGCCACAGTGGACACTAAAAAAAGCACTCAAGTGCGCCGCTGAAGTTGAACACGCACTGCGCGACGATAACCTCTACGGCCCTTATCTGGACGGCATGTACGGCAATGAGCCCAGCAAGTGGGATAGCGACCTGACAGGTGTTGCTCGCCTGCGGGTGATTACAAATTATTTCACTCGCATGCGCTTTTGCACCCGCGAAGGCAAACTCGACCTTAAGAGCAAAGAAGGCGCAGACACCGCCCTGCCCGGCTACGCGCCTTGGTTCACATACAAAGACCGCAAAACCCAAGGCCTGAAAATCATCTTCGGCCATTGGGCAGCCCTAGAAGGCAAGTGCGACGAGCCCGGCATCTTTGCTCTGGACACGGGCTGTGTCTGGGGCGGTGCGATGACGCTGCTCAATGTCGACACGGGGCAACGCCTGTGCTGTGACTGCGACGACCTTGGTTTCGCCGCCCCTGCTACTCAACCCCATTCTTCCCAATCGTTGGATGCCCGTTAACGCGCACCCGTTATCAGGCAAAAGGAAACTCCCATGACCGAATTCAAACGCATCCCCCCCGAGCAAGCCCAAGCCCTTCGCGAACAAGGCGCTGTAGTGGTCGACATCCGCGACCCTCAGGCTTTTGCAGCCCTGCACATCAGCGGCGCAAAACATTTGGACAACCACTCCCTGCACGACTTCATCACCCATGCGGATCTCGACGCGCCATTGATCGTTGCGTGCTATCACGGCAACTCCAGCCAAAGCGCAGCCGCCTACTTGGTCGGCCAAGGTTTCAGTGAGGTCTACAGCCTGGATGGCGGCTTTGAGTTGTGGCGTGCGACTTATCCGAAAGAAACATCCAAAGGTACAGCCGAATAATTTTTTATCTCCCCCAAGCCCGCGTGATCAGCGGGCTTGCGCCCTACCTGACCAACGGTCAAACCGAACAAATTTCGCATCTCGCCTTGACCTCCCTGATTACCAACTATCCTTAAGCGCAGGCCATCCGAATCTGGGGAGAGCCGGTACACCGGCGTATGGATCATCGGTAGTAACTTCAAGGGGTTAGCCACCTTGATGGTGTCCTGGGGGGTACACAGCAACTGCATGGTTGCTGCATGCCAGCACTCGAACTGACCGATCTGTCGCCGGCTCCACGTATCGAGCGAGGTGACGTCATGAGTATTTTTAGCCACTTCCAACAACGCTTTGAATCCACACGCCAAGAAGAGCTCACGCTCCAGGAATACCTTGAGCTGTGCAAACAAGACAAAAGCGCTTATGCCTCCGCTGCCGAAAGGCTGCTACTGGCCATTGGTGAACCCGAACTACTGGACACCTCGACCAACTCTCGGTTATCGCGCATTTTTTCCAACAAGGTAATTCGTCGCTATCCGGCCTTTGAAGACTTTCATGGAATGGAAGAATGCATCGACCAGATCGTGTCTTACTTCCGCCACGCGGCGCAGGGCCTGGAAGAGAAAAAGCAAATCCTCTATCTGCTCGGCCCCGTCGGCGGCGGCAAGTCGTCGCTGGCTGAAAAACTCAAACAACTGATCGAAAAAGTCCCCTTCTACGCCATCAAGGGCTCGCCGGTGTTTGAGTCGCCTCTGGGCCTGTTCAATGCCACCGAAGATGGCGCGATTCTCGAAGAAGACTTCGGCATCCCTAAACGCTACCTGAGCACCATCATGTCGCCGTGGGCCACCAAACGTCTGGCCGAATTTGGCGGCGATATCAGCCAGTTCCGCGTGGTGAAGCTGTATCCCTCGATTCTTAATCAGATCGGTGTGGCCAAAACCGAACCCGGCGACGAGAACAACCAAGACATTTCGGCGCTGGTGGGCAAGGTTGATATCCGAAAACTCGAAGAATTCCCGCAAAACGACGCGGACGCCTACAGCTACTCGGGCGCTCTGTGCCGGGCCAACCAAGGCCTGATGGAATTTGTCGAAATGTTCAAAGCACCGATCAAAGTGCTGCACCCACTGCTGACCGCCACTCAAGAAGGCAACTACAACAGCACCGAAGGTTTAGGGGCAATTCCTTTTACCGGGATTTTGCTGGCCCACTCCAACGAATCGGAGTGGCACACCTTCCGCAACAACAAGAACAACGAAGCCTTTATCGACCGGATCTACATCGTCAAAGTGCCGTACTGCCTGCGGGTCAGCGACGAAGTGAAGATCTACGACAAACTGTTGTTCAACAGTTCGCTGGCCAAAGCTCATTGCGCGCCAGACACCCTGAAAATGCTCGCTCAATTCACCGTGCTGTCACGCCTTAAAGAGCCTGAAAACTCCAACATCTACTCCAAAATGCGGGTCTATGACGGCGAAAACCTTAAAGACACCGACCCAAAAGCCAAGTCGATTCAGGAATACCGCGACAGCGCGGGCGTAGACGAAGGCATGAACGGCCTGTCGACTCGTTTCGCGTTCAAAATCCTGTCCAAAGTCTTCAACTTTGACCCGCATGAAATCGCGGCCAACCCCGTTCACCTGCTTTACGTGCTTGAGCAACAGATCGAGCAAGAACAGTTCCAGGCCGAAACCCGCGAGCGTTATCTGCGCTTTCTCAAAGAGTATCTGGCGCCTCGCTACATCGAGTTCATCGGCAAAGAGATTCAAACGGCCTACCTTGAGTCTTACAGCGAATACGGACAAAACATCTTCGACCGCTACGTGCTGTACGCAGACTTCTGGATTCAGGATCAGGAATACCGCGACCCTGAAACCGGAGAGATCCTCAACCGTGTCGCCCTCAACGAAGAACTGGAGAAAATCGAGAAACCGGCAGGCATCAGCAACCCGAAAGATTTCCGCAACGAAATCGTCAACTTCGTGCTGCGCGCCCGTGCCAACAACAATGGCAAAAACCCGACATGGCTCAGCTACGAAAAACTGCGCGTCGTGATCGAGAAAAAAATGTTCTCTAACACCGAGGACCTGCTGCCAGTTATCAGCTTCAACGCCAAAGCGAGCAAAGAGGACCAGCAAAAACACAACGACTTTGTCACACGAATGGTCGAGCGCGGTTACACCGACAAACAAGTACGACTGCTCTCCGAGTGGTACCTGCGGGTCAGAAAGTCGCAGTAACACAGCGACTGGCTTCAAGCCCAAGGCTGCAAGAGAACGCTCGTACCCGCGACGGCCTTCCCTTGCAGCTTGAGGCTTACCACTTGAAGCTCCCCGGAGGGGCCCATGAGCTATGTGATCGACCGACGCCTCAATGGCAAAAACAAGAGCACGGTAAACCGCCAGCGTTTTCTGCGGCGTTACCGTGACCACATCAAAAAGGCCGTCGAAGAGGCCGTAGGCCATCGCTCCATCACTGACATGGAGCATGGTGAACAAATCAGCATCCCGGGCCGCGATATTGATGAGCCCGTGCTGCATCATGGCCGTGGCGGCAAGCAAACCGTGGTTCACCCCGGCAACAAGGAGTTCACCAGCGGCGAACATATTCAGCGCCCTCAAGGGGGAGCGGGTGGCGGTGGTGGGCCTGGCAAGGCGGGCAATTCCGGCGAAGGCATGGATGAGTTCGTATTCCAGATCACCCAAGAAGAGTTCCTCGAATTCATGTTCGAAGACCTCGAACTGCCGAACTTGGTCAAACGCAATCTGACGGGCACAGACACCTTCAAAACGGTGCGCGCCGGCATTAGCAACGAGGGCAATCCGTCCCGGATCAACATCATTCGCACCCTGCGCTCTGCCCACGCACGCCGTATTGCTCTGTCCGGCAGCAGCCGAGCCAAACTGCGAGAGGCAAAAGCTGAACTTGAACGCCTAAAACGCGAAGAACCCGACAATTTCGGCGACATTAAACAGATAGAAGCCGAAATAGAGCGTCTGAGCGCACGCATTCATCGCGTGCCGTTTCTCGACACCTTTGACCTCAAATACAACTTGCTGGTCAAACAACCCAACCCCAGCTCAAAAGCAGTGATGTTTTGCCTGATGGACGTTTCGGGCTCCATGACCCAAGCCACCAAAGACATCGCCAAACGCTTCTTCATCCTGCTGTACCTGTTCCTCAAGCGGAACTACGACAAGATTGACGTGGTGTTTATTCGCCATCACACCAGCGCCCGCGAAGTTGACGAGGAGGAGTTCTTCTATTCACGGGAAACCGGCGGCACCATCGTGTCAAGCGCACTCAAGTTGATGCAGGAGATCATGGCCGAACGCTACCCGACCAACGAGTGGAACATCTACGCCGCACAGGCCTCCGACGGCGATAACTGGAACGACGACTCACCCATTTGCCGCGACATTTTGATCAATCAGATCATGCCGTTCGTGCAGTACTACACTTACGTAGAAATCACCCCACGCGAACATCAGGCTTTGTGGTTCGAATATGAGCGGATCAGAGAGGCTTTTTCCGACACCTTCGCTCAACAGCAACTGGTCTCGGCCGGGGATATTTATCCGGTCTTCCGTGAACTCTTCCAGCGCAGGTTAGCGACATGACCGCCAAAGAGCATAAACGCCACCCCATCTCCACAGGGTCAGAGTGGACCTTTGAGCTGATCCAGGCCTACGACCGCGAAATCGGCCGCCTCGCGGAACGCTATGCGCTGGACACCTATCCCAACCAGATCGAAGTCATTACCGCCGAACAAATGATGGATGCCTACGCGTCTGTAGGCATGCCACTGGGTTACCACCACTGGTCTTACGGCAAACACTTCTTAAGCACCGAAAAGTCCTACAGTCGAGGCCAAATGGGGCTGGCCTACGAAATCGTCATTAACTCAGACCCGTGCATTGCTTACCTGATGGAAGAAAACACCATCTGCATGCAGGCGCTCGTGGTTGCGCACGCGTGCTATGGCCATAACAGCTTCTTCAAGGGCAACTACCTGTTTCGCACATGGACCGACGCCAGTTCGATCATCGATTACCTCGTATTCGCCAAGCAGTACATCATGCAGTGCGAAGAGCGCCACGGCATCGACGCAGTAGAAGACCTGCTCGACTCCTGCCATGCACTGATGAATTACGGCGTTGACCGCTACAAACGGCCCTACCCTATTTCCGCCGAAGAAGAGCGGCGTCGCCAGAAAGACCGCGAAGAGCACCTGCAAAAGCAAATCAATGATCTGTGGCGCACCATCCCTAAAAGCGCTGACAAGTTCAGCGAGAAGGACAACGCTCGCTTCCCTGATGAACCCCAGGAAAACATCCTGTACTTCATCGAAAAACACGCCCCCTTACTGGAGCCGTGGCAGCGCGAAGTGGTGCGTATTGTGCGCAAAATCGCCCAGTACTTTTACCCACAACGCCAAACTCAGGTAATGAACGAAGGCTGGGCAACCTTCTGGCACTACACCTTGATGAACGACTTGTACGACGAAGGCTTGGTGACTGAAGGCTTCATGATGGAGTTCCTCACTTCCCACACCAGCGTGGTGTTTCAGCCCGGCTTCGACAGCCCGTATTACAGCGGGATCAACCCCTACGCACTGGGTTTTGCGATGTACCGCGATATTCGCCGCATCTGCGAGAGCCCTACCGAGGAGGACTATCGTTGGTTCCCGGACATAGCAGGCAGTGATTGGCTATCAAGCATCAAGTTCGCCATGAGCAGCTTCAAGGATGAGAGTTTTATCCTGCAATACCTGTCGCCCAAGGTTATCCGTGACCTCAAACTGTTCAGCATCATGGACGATGATCAAAAGGACGATTTACTGGTGCCCGCTATTCATGACGAAAACGGCTACCGCATCATTCGTGAAACGCTGGCTGCGCAGTACAACTTGGGCAATCGAGAGCCAAACGTACAAATCTGGAGCATCGACCGCCGAGGTGACCGCTCCCTGACCCTTCGCCACCAGCAACATGACCGCAAACCACTGGGCGACTCCACTGACGAGGTACTCAAGCATCTGCACAGGTTGTGGGGTTTTGATATCCACCTCGAAACCCTCCAGGGCGATCAGGTGATGAAGGTCCACCATGTACCCCCTAAAGGCGAACATGGTGACGGGGACTATGGACGACTGGATCTGTCAGCCATCCATTTGTAATCACGCCAGCCTCCGTTTTGATAAGACAAGGGTTATCCTGTCGCGCTAACGGAGGCTTCTTATGCAGATCTATAAAGTGGGCGGCGCGGTTCGCGACCGCTTACTGGGCAAACCCGTCACAGACATCGATTGGGTGGTGGTTGGCGCCACTGCCGAGCAGATGCTCGCCAAAGGATTTCGCCCGGTGGGTTCAGATTTCCCGGTATTTCTCCACCCAAAAACCGGTGAAGAATATGCGCTGGCACGCACCGAGCGCAAAAGTGGTCACGGCTATGGCGGCTTTGTGTTCCACGCCAGCCCTGACGTCACTCTTGAAGAAGACTTAATCCGACGCGACCTGACCATCAATGCGATGGCCGAAGATGATGCCGGCAATTTGACTGACCCCTACCAAGGCCAGCGCGATCTCGAAGCTCGTGTTTTACGCCACGTTTCACCCGCATTCGCCGAAGATCCACTCCGAGTGCTGCGTGTTGCCCGCTTCGCCGCGCGCTATGCCGGGCTAGGTTTCAGTGTCGCCCCCGAAACGCTAGAGCTGATGCGCCAACTGTCGCACTCGGGCGAGCTGAAAGCCCTGACCCCGGAGCGCTGCTGGAAAGAAATTTCCCGCGCACTGATGGAAGATTATCCGCAGGTATTTATTGAGGTATTGCGCAGCTGTGATGCGCTGCACGTACTACTGCCTGAAGTCGACGCCTTGTTTGGGGTGCCGCAACCTCCGGCTCACCACCCAGAAATCGACAGCGGCGTGCATACGCTGAGCGTACTTGAACAATCAGCATTACACGGGCAGCCACTGACCGTGCGCTGGGCTTGCCTGCTACACGATTTAGGCAAAGGACTTACACCTGAAAGCCAATGGCCAAGGCATATTGCCCACGAGCACAAAGGCCTGCGCCTGATCAAAGCCGTCAACGATCGCTACAAAGTGCCAAGAGACTGCCAAGAACTGGCCCTGCTGGTGGGCGAATACCACACACATGGTCATCGCGCACTGGAGCTCAAGGCGTCAACACTCTTGGAGTTACTGCAACGTTTTGACGTATACCGTCGACCGCAACGCTTTGAAGAGTTTGTCGTCGCGTGCGAGATGGACGCCAAAGGGCGTCTGGGGCTGGAAAACCGACCCTACCCGCAAGCTGACTACTTGCGAGGTGCCGCTTTGGCCGCTCAAGCGGTGGCTGTTCAACCTCTGCTTGAGCAAGGTTTTAAAGGCCCGGAGCTGGGCGAAGCCCTGAAGCGCGAACGACTCAAAGCTCTGCAAGCCTACAAGGATGCGGCCAAGCACTGACATCAAACGGCGGGAGCTGCCAAAGGCTGCGGTCTTTTGATCTTTAAACCTGAATAAGCAAAAGATCGCAGCCTTCAGCAGCCCTTAAGAGAGGACTCACGCAGTGTCTAGCTAGAAAGCATCTGCGCCGGCGTGAGTTGCTCACCTCGCCACTCAAACGCCGCCGGGGCGAGCACTTGGTCAATCTGCGCATCTGCCCACATTTGGCCGAGGGTCATACGCGTGCCTGGATGCACCTTGTCTGGAGCAATCAACGACAAAGGCCAAAGCACAAACGCGTTCTTGAGAATCTCGGCTCGCGGCAAGGTCAAGCCCTCGAAATTGCCGACCATATCGCTGTAAAAGAGCACATCAATATCCAGCGGCAAACCTTTGCGATCTTGGGCATAACGTCCGTTATCAGCTTCGATCAGCTTCAAACGCCGACTTAACTCGGCTAATGGCAAATCAGTTTTAGCTGACACCACCAAATTGAAAAAAGGCCCACTTTTGATGCCCACTGGCTGGCTTTCAAACACCGCCGAACACTTCATGTCCTGCAAAAAATCAGCAAGCGCGTCGAGCCCGGCACACAAATGCTTTTCGCGCTCGACATTGCTGCCCAGCCCCAAATAAACCTCTGTTAGCGGCATCCGCGCTCAATCTCCACGCCCACCCCTGTGGCCGCCGCAACGGCGCCGGGCTTGGTCAGCTTGAGATGCAACCAAGGAATATTGAATTCACTCATCAATACTTCAGCCAAACGCTCAGCAAAGGTTTCAACCAGTTGGAATTGAGCCTGCTCGGCGAATGCCTGAATGCGCGACGATACGCTCGCGTAATCCAGTGCCAATGTCAGATCATCTCCTGCGGCCGCTGGGCGGTTATCCCACGCAAAGCTCAGATCGAGCCGCAGGCATTGGCGGATGCCACGCTCCCAGTCATAAGCACCGATAACGGTGTCAACTTCCAGGCCTTCGATAAACACTCTGTCCAAGCACTCTTCTCCGCAGCACGACAAGGGCGCAATGCGCCGTTAGAATCAGGGCGTCCTCGCCCGGAATAGTTAGCATGTTTTGGTTACTGGCGATTCTCGCCTACCTGCTTGGCTCTCTGTCCTTCGCCATTTTGCTCAGCCGCCTGACCGGAAAACCCGATCCGCGAATGAGTGGCTCAGGCAATGCTGGCGCAACCAACATGTTGCGCCTTGCGGGCAAAAAGCTCGCCATCCTGACCCTGCTCGGCGATCTGTGCAAAGGCCTTTTGCCCGTCTTGCTGACCCAACAGCTCGCAGGCTCACTCCAGGAGCAAGCCTGGATTGGCGTGTGCGCGGTGGTCGGCCACATGTACCCGGTGTACTTTCGCTTTCGCGGTGGCAAAGGCGTCGCAACCGCTGCTGGTATGCTGCTGGGGCTTTACCCTCCCGCCGCATTGCTCGCCATTGCAGCATGGCTACTAACCTTTCAACTGACGCGCACCAGCTCACTGGCCGCGCTAATCGCCACACCGCTGACGCTGCCACTGCTTGCCTGGCAAGAGCCTGCTGCGTTGCTCCCCATGAGTGCACTAACCATGTTGATTGTGTGGCGTCATCGCGGCAATTTACGCGACCTGCTGGCCGGGCGCGAACGGCATTTTTGAATCAGCCGAGTGAACAACACTCACGTTCGCGCCACAAGCAACACCAACCCAAACCTTACAAGGGCTTGAGCTGCTCCATTGGCCAGCGTGCCTGCACGCTGATGGCCAAGCTTTCATGCTGCCCCGCCTGAAGGCGCTGGCAGCCTGCAAACGCAATCATTGCGCCGTTATCCGTGCAGAACTCCGGACGAGCGTAAAAAACATTGCCACCCATGTCGCCAAGCATTTTTTCCAGCGAGACACGCAGAGCTTTGTTCGCACTGACCCCGCCCGCTATCACCAAACGCTTCATGCCAGCGTGCTTTAGGGCGCGTTTGCATTTGATGGTCAAGGTCTCGACCACTGCCTGCTGAAACGCTAGAGAAATGTCACAGCGTGTTTGCTCACTGTCATCTCCGGCCGCTACACAACGCTGCCAAGTGTTCAGTGCAAAGGTTTTGAGCCCGCTGAAGCTGAACTCAAGGCCCGGGCGGTCTGTCATGGGCCGCGGGAATACAAAACGCCCCGCCACGCCTTGAGCCGCCAAACGAGCGATTTCCGGGCCACCCGGATAATTGAGCCCCATCATCTTAGCGGTCTTGTCAAACGCCTCGCCCGCAGCATCATCGAGCGTCTCGCCCAAAAGCTCGTATTGACCAATGCCATCAACACGAACCAACTGCGTATGGCCGCCTGACACCAACAAAGCGACGAACGGGAATTCAGGCGGTTGTTCCTCCAGCATAGGGGCCAACAAATGACCTTCCATGTGGTGCACGCCCAGCGCAGGAATACCCCAGGCAAAAGCCAGCGCCTGAGCACAAGAAGCCCCAACCAGAAGGGCTCCAACCAAACCCGGGCCCGCCGTGTAGGCAATTGCATCAATCTCGGTCGGTACGCAGTCAGCCTCGGCCAGCACCTGACGAATCAAGGGCAGCATGCGCTTGACGTGATCCCTTGAGGCCAGCTCCGGAACCACACCGCCATAAGCTCGGTGCAGGTCGATCTGACTGAACAGTGCGTCGGCCAAAAGCCCGCGTTCACTGTCGTATAGCGCGACGCCGGTTTCGTCGCAGGAGGTTTCTAATCCCAGTACTAGCATGGGTTTACGCCTTGTAGAGGCTAAATTCGAAGGCGCGCATAATAGTCGCCACTCCCGCCCCCGGCCAGCGGTTTTCGATCAGAGGCTTTGCATTCCGGGCGATGAGGGGTTAACATCCGCAACCCTTAAAAACCGACGTCTTCCAACGCGATTTTGCCTTGAGACGTTGACCCCGGTAATGAATGAAGGTAGCTCTGGATGCCAGCCGTCAAAGTAAAAGAGAACGAACCCTTCGACGTAGCTCTGCGTCGTTTCAAGCGCTCCTGCGAAAAAGCCGGTGTACTGGCTGAAGTTCGCAGCCGCGAATTTTACGAGAAGCCGACTTCTGAGCGTAAGCGTAAAGCAGCAGCTGCTGTTAAGCGTCACGCGAAGAAAGTTCAGCGCGAGCAGCGCCGCGCCGTTCGTCTGTACTAATACACAGACGTTCGTTGCAAGCTTCTGCCAAGCCCGGCCTAAAGCCGGGCCGTAGGCAGTTGCAGCAAGTTACATGCACTATCGTCAAGGCCGCAGACGCGACCGCGACAAAGCGCTACATCACGTCAGACCTGGCTTTAACAGCCAGCGGTGCACGTCTTTACTGACGAGCCTTACAAGGCTACCGACGAGCACACCTCTCTGATTTTCCCAAAGACGATCAGCCCAAGGCATTTCTCCTGTGCCTGCTTATGAGCTATCCGAGACCTACCACTGGTCGATGCCGGACTCAGAGCGCAACACCTATCGAATACATTCACACTGATTAAAAACGTTAGTCAGATGCGTTTCGACAGATACACTCCCCAAAAATTGATTGAGCAGACGTCACACGATCGAGCAGAGCATCCGCCTGCACGCCTTTATGACCAAGCCTCTCATGTGGGTTAATTTCTGCACCGTGATGACGAGAACGCCATGGCCGGGTTAATCCCCCAGAGCTTTATTGACGACCTTCTGAACCGTACCGATATCGTCGACGTCGTCAGCTCGCGCGTGCAAATGAAAAAAGCAGGCAAGAACTACACGGCTTGCTGCCCGTTCCACAAAGAGAAAACACCCTCTTTTAGCGTCAGCCCCGACAAACAGTTTTATTACTGCTTTGGTTGCGGCGCTGGGGGCAATGCCCTCGGGTTCATCATGGACCACGACAACCTGGATTTTCCTCAGGCTGTCGAAGAGCTGGCCAAAGCCGCCGGCATGGAAATCCCGCGAGAAGAAAGCGGCCGCCCACACAAGCCTCGGCAACCGACTGACTCGCCGCTGTACCCACTGCTAACAGCCGCCGCAGACTTTTATCGCCAAGCACTAAAAAGCCACCCCGCACGCAAAGCGGCGGTGGACTATTTGAAGGGTCGCGGCCTGACCGGAGAAATCGCTCGCGATTTTGGCCTGGGCTTCGCCCCGCCCGGCTGGGACAACCTTTACAAGCATTTGAGCAGCGACACGCTACAGCAAAAGGCCATGATCGACGCCGGACTGCTGGTCGAAAATGCCGAAACCGGCAAACGTTACGACCGCTTCCGCGACCGCGTCATGTTCCCGATTCGTGACAGCCGCGGCCGTATCATCGCCTTTGGCGGCCGAGTGCTGGGCGACGACAAGCCCAAATACCTGAACTCCCCGGAAACCCCTGTCTTCCACAAAGGCCAAGAGCTTTACGGGTTGTTTGAAGCACGCAAATTTAATCGCAGCCTCGATGAAATTATCGTTGTTGAAGGCTATATGGACGTCATCGCGCTGGCCCAACAAGGCTTACGCAATGCTGTCGCCACACTCGGCACCGCCACCAGCGAAGAGCACATGAAGCGCTTATTCCGCGTTGTGCCCAGCGTTTTGTTCTGTTTTGACGGCGACCAAGCGGGCCGTAATGCCGCCTGGCGAGCACTTGAAGCCACCCTGCCCTGCTTGCAGGATGGGCGCCGCGCCCGCTTTTTGTTTTTACCCGAAGGAGAAGACCCGGACACCCTGGTTCGCTCCGAAGGCACCGACGCTTTCAAGGCACGCATCAATCAGCACGCACAGCCGCTGGCTGATTACTTCTTCCAGCAATTGACCGAAGAGTCCGACCCGCGATCGTTGGAAGGCAAGGCCCACATGGCCACACTGGCGGCTCCGCTGATCGACAAAGTACCGGGCGCCAACCTGCGCGCTTTAATGCGTCAGCGATTGAGTGAAATAACCGGACTCAACAGCGAAGCGGTCAGCCAACTGGCTCAAAATGCGCCGGCACCCGCACAACCTGCCTACGACCCGGGTATTGATTACGATGCAATGCCTGACTACAGCGACTTCCAGCAGCCAGACATGTATCTGCCTCAACAGGAATGGACGCCGAAAAAGTCGGGCACTGGCGGCAAAAAGTGGGAAAACAAACCTTGGGACAAAAAAGGCAAGCGCGGCGCAGAGCGCGAGCAAGCCTGGATCCCGGTCGGGGTTGAGCCGCCCACACTGACGGCCCTGCGCACCCTATTGCACCACCCTCAACTCGCTAAAAAAGTTGAAGATGCCGAGCACTTTGCCGCAGAAGATCAGACCAATAACCAGCTATTGATTGCTCTGGTGGAAGCCGTACAGAAAAATCCTAAGCTAAGCTCTATACAGTTGTTGTCCCGCTGGCACGGCACCGAACAGGGCCGCTTGCTGCAAAGGCTGCTGGAAAAGGAATGGCTAATTGATGCCGACAACCTTGAACAACAGTTTTTCGACACCATAACTAGCTTGTCAGCTCGCCAACGCGAGCGAAAACTCGAACAACTTCTTCGAAAAGCACGTCAAGGCGAGCTAAGTAGCGAGGAGAAAAATCAGTTACTCGACCTTCTAGGTCGTAATAATCCCGCATCAAGCCCGACCTCAACTGGCGCGTGAGGTCATAGCTAAGGTATAATCCTCGGCTTGTTTTTTGCCCGCCAAGACCTTCAGTGGATAGGGTGTTATGTCCGGAAAAGCGCAACAGCAGTCTCGTATCAAAGAGTTGATCACCCTCGGCCGTGAGCAGAAGTATCTGACTTACGCAGAGGTCAACGACCACCTGCCCGAAGATATTTCAGATCCGGAGCAAGTGGAAGACATCATCCGCATGATTAATGACATGGGGATCCCCGTACACGAGAGTGCTCCGGATGCGGACGCCCTTATGTTGGCCGATGCTGACACCGACGAAGCCGCTGCTGAAGAAGCAGCGGCTGCGTTGGCGGCAGTAGAGACCGATATTGGTCGTACTACCGACCCTGTGCGCATGTATATGCGTGAAATGGGCACGGTAGAACTGCTGACACGTGAAGGCGAAATCGAAATCGCCAAGCGTATCGAAGAAGGCATCCGTGAAGTGATGGGCGCAATCGCGCACTTCCCTGGCACGGTTGACCATATTCTCTCCGAGTACACTCGCGTCACCACCGAAGGTGGCCGCCTGTCCGACGTCCTTAGCGGTTATATCGACCCGGACGATGGTATTGCGCCACCTGCAGCCGAAGTGCCGCCTCCTGTCGACGAAAAGGTGAAAGCCGAAGGCGACGAGGATGAGGACGAAAAGGAAGAGTCCACCGAGGAAGAGGAAGAGGTCGAAAGCGGCCCTGACCCGATCATCGCGGCTCAACGTTTTGGCGCCGTGTCCGACCAGATGGAAGTGGCACGCAAGGCACTGAAAAAGCACGGCCGTGGCAGCAAGCAAGCAATTGCTGAGCTGGTTGCACTGGCTGAGCTGTTCATGCCAATCAAGCTGGTCCCGAAGCAATTCGAAGGCCTGGTTGAACGTGTTCGCAGCGCTTTGGAGCGTCTTCGTGCGCAAGAACGCGCCATCATGCAGCTTTGTGTGCGTGATGCACGTATGCCGCGCACTGACTTCCTGCGCCTGTTCCCGGGCAACGAAGTTGACGAAAGCTGGAGCGACGCGCTGGCCAAAGGCAAAAGCAAATACGCTGAAGCCATTGGTCGCCTGCAACCGGACATCATCCGTTGCCAGCAAAAGCTGTCTGCACTTGAAGCCGAAACGGGCTTGAAGATTGCCGAGATCAAGGACATCAACCGTCGGATGTCGATCGGTGAGGCCAAAGCCCGCCGTGCGAAGAAAGAAATGGTTGAAGCCAACTTGCGTCTGGTTATCTCCATTGCCAAGAAGTACACCAACCGTGGCTTGCAATTCCTCGATCTGATCCAGGAAGGCAACATCGGCTTGATGAAAGCGGTAGACAAGTTTGAATACCGCCGCGGCTACAAATTCTCGACTTATGCCACCTGGTGGATCCGTCAGGCGATCACTCGCTCGATTGCCGACCAGGCCCGCACCATTCGTATTCCGGTGCACATGATCGAGACGATCAACAAGCTCAACCGTATTTCCCGTCAGATGTTGCAGGAAATGGGTCGCGAACCGACCCCGGAAGAGCTGGGCGAACGCATGGAAATGCCTGAGGACAAAATCCGTAAGGTATTGAAGATCGCTAAAGAGCCGATCTCCATGGAAACCCCAATCGGTGATGACGAAGACTCCCATTTGGGTGACTTCATCGAAGACTCGACTATGCAGTCGCCAATCGATGTAGCCACTGTTGAGAGCCTTAAAGAAGCGACACGCGACGTACTCGGCGGCCTCACAGCACGTGAAGCCAAAGTACTGCGCATGCGCTTCGGTATCGACATGAATACCGACCACACCCTTGAGGAGGTTGGTAAGCAGTTCGACGTTACCCGTGAGCGGATTCGTCAGATCGAAGCCAAAGCGCTACGCAAGTTGCGCCACCCGACGAGAAGCGAGCACCTGCGCTCCTTCCTCGACGAGTGATCACAAAACCCCCGGCCCTGCCGGGGGTTTTGCTTTAAGCCACACAATCTCCCGCCCTCTGTAGTAATCACTTGTGCCTTAGCCCGTCTACACTCGATTAATTCGAGAGTACTAAAGAGACGCGCATGTCACGATTGCTGGCCATCTTGTTAATGTCGCTTCTCGCTTGGAGCTCGGCCGCGCTCGCCCTCACATTTACTTCCGAAGAACAGCAATGGCTCAAAGATCATCCCGAACTCAAACTGGGCGTTGATGCCTCATGGCCACCTTTTGAGTTTAGAGACCAGCAAGGCCTCTACACCGGTCTCGCCGCAGACTATGTGCAACTGATCAAAAACCGTTTGGGCATCTCTATAAAACCTGTCGAGCCCTATGGCTGGGCAAATGTGCTGGAGATGGCTGAAAAGAACCAAATAGAGTGGCTCCCGGGCATCATGTCGACCCCTGAGCGACAAAAAACCCTGGCCTTTACTCGCCCCTACCTCGACTTCCCTATCGTCATACTCGCCCACAAAGGCGGGGCGGCCCCAAGAAACATGAATGATCTATACGGCCTGAAGATAGCCGTAGTTGAAGATTATTCGCCCCATGAACTGCTGCGCTCGCAACATCCCGACCTAAACCTGGTGCCTCTGCCCAATGTCAGCTCAGCGCTGCAAGCACTGGCCACCGATCAAGTGGATGCAATGGTCGGCGACCTTGCATCCAGTGTATGGAGCCTGCGCCAACTCAAGCTCAATGGCCTTTATGTCAGCGGTGAAACGCCCTATCGCTACCAACTGGCAATGGCCGTTCCCAAAGATCAAATCGTTCTGCTTGGCCTGCTCGACAAAGTGCTCGCCAGCATGACGCCCGGTGAAACCGCTGCCATCCAAGAGCGCTGGATGGGCAATTTAGTCGATATGCAAACGCTATGGCGCACCCTGCTGCTCTATGTGTTGCCCGGCATTGCGCTGCTGATTGCCATTCTGGCCATTGTCATTCGCATCAATCGCCGACTGCGCTCCGAGATTTCCCGACGGGTCGCCCTCGAACAAGCACTGCGCAGCAGTGAATATCGCTACAGAGGGTTGATTGAAAGCCTTTCTGCCGTAGCCTGGGAAGCAAACCCGGAGGATTACACCTACACCTTTGTCTCGCCTCAGGCCCAATCCTTACTCGGCTATCCTCTGGCGCTCTGGCTAACGCCGGGGTTCTGGTACAGCATCTTGCATCCTGACGACCGGGAATGGGCCAAGGCTCAAAGCGCCCAAAAAGTACTGACCGGGCGCGACTACAGCATGGATTACAGGGTAAAAACCTCTGACGGCAAAACCCTGTGGCTACGCGACATAATCAGCATCACCACCCATCACCAACAGCCGGTATTACGGGGCCTGCTGATCAATATCAGCGAAGCAAAAGAGACCGAAGAAGCCCTGCGCCTTTCTGAAGAAAAGTTCGCAAAAGCCTTTCATGCCTCACCTGACGGCCTTTTATTGAGCCGACAAAGTGACGGCCTGTTAATCGAGGTAAACGAGGGCTTCAGCCGTATCACGGGTTACGACAGCGCTGACTCTCTCTATCGCTCAACCCTTGACCTGAACCTGTGGGCAGATCGCCAACAACGAACAGAGTTATTAGCCCTGCTAAAACTTCACGGCTTTGTGCGCGACTTTAGATGCAAAATCCAACATAAAAACGGCAGGCTTCGGCTCTGCGAAGTGTCGAGTAGGCCCCTGATGATCGGCAGCGACAGCTGCATGTTAACCATCGCCCGCGACATTACTGATCGTCAGCAGATGCACGAGAAACTGCTGCAAACAGCCACTGTCTTTGAAAGCACCGCCGAAGGGATTTTGTTCACGGACACACGGCAAAGAATTACTGCCGTTAACCGCGCCTTTAGCGAAATAACCGGCTACAGCGAAAGTGAGACCCTCGGCCAAACCCCACGCCTTTTATCTTCAGGGCAGCATGACAGCGCTTTCTACGCGGCCATGTGGCATCAATTAACAAGCGAAGGGCACTGGCAAGGCGAGATCTATAACAAACGTAAAAACGGGCAGTTTTATCCCAGCTGGATGAACATCAACGCTGTGCGCAACAGCGAAAACCTCGTCACTCACTTTGTTGCCGTATTTGCCGATATTTCCAGCCTGAAACAGGCTCAGGCACGTCTCGACTATCAAGCTCACCACGACCCATTGACCGGTTTGCCCAATCGCTTGCTGTTTGAAAATCGACTGCAACAGGTTCTGTCAGATCAAGACAGTAATTTCCAACACGGCGCCGTTGTGTTTCTGGATCTTGATCGCTTCAAAAACATCAATGACAGCCTGGGGCATCCCGTCGGCGACCTCTTGCTCAAAGGCATTGCGACACGCCTCAAAGACCAACTGCGCGATCTCGACACCGTCGCCCGTCTAGGGGGTGATGAGTTCATCATCCTACTGCCCGGGCTCCATCACCCTGGGGATGCCGAGCTGATTGCCGACAAACTGCTGGCGTGTTTCAACGCCCCCTTTGCGGCGGGTGAACACGAGTTATTCATTAGCGCCAGCATCGGGTTCAGCATTTACCCAGAAGACGGCGACGATGTGGCCTCGTTAGTCAAACACGCCGACGCCGCTATGTACCGCTCCAAACTCAAAGGCCGTAACCGCGTCGAACGCTACACCCGCGACCTCACCTCCCAGGCCAGCCAGCGCGTGCTGCTCGAACAAGAATTACGACGCGCCCTTGAGCGCAACGAGCTTTCGTTGTTTTACCAACCACAAATCAGCCTGCACGATCTGCGGCTTGTGGGGGCAGAGGCTTTGATTCGTTGGAAGCACCCAACATTGGGAGAAATCCCCCCCGAGCGGTTCATCCCGCTGGCCGAAGAGAACGGCATGATCATCCAGATTGGTGACTGGGTACTGGAGCGCGCCTGCCTGCAACTCAATAGCTGGAACCAGACCTACGAGCCTTTCGGCCACGTCTCAGTCAACTTGGCGGGCGTGCAACTGCGCCAACCAACATTGCTGAGCCGCATCCAGCAACTGCTAAAAAACAACCAACTCAAACCCGGCTGCTTACAGCTGGAGATCACCGAAAACTTCATCATGAGCCAAGCAGAAGAAGCGCTCGCAGTCTTGCATCAACTCAAAGTACTTGGCGTGCAACTGGCTATCGACGATTTCGGTACCGGCTACTCGTCCCTGAGTTACCTCAAACGCTTACCGCTGGACACACTGAAAATCGACCAATCGTTCATACGCGGCCTACCCGACGACCCGCACGATGCCGCAATCGTGCGCGCCATTGTCGCGCTAGGGCGCAGCATGCAATTCACCATCATTGCCGAAGGTGTCGAAACCCAAGCCCAGCAGGATTTCTTGACTGACGAAGGCTGCGAACAAATACAGGGCTACATCGTCAGCGTGCCTTTATCGGCAGAAGAATTCGCCGCAACCTTTCTTCGCATCTCTATTTCGGACTTTTCGGATAGCACTGCCGAGAAACCATCGTTATAATCCGCGACTTACTGAGGGCCTATAGCTCAGTTGGTTAGAGCAGGGGACTCATAATCCCTTGGTCGTAGGTTCGAGTCCTACTGGGCCCACCAAACTCAAAGCCGCGCACTGCGCGGCTTTTGTGTATCTGGAGTCTTCCTTTGTCTGATACCCGCTCGTGCGCACTGGATGAAATTGACCGTCAATTAATTGCGGCCTTGCAGCTCAATGCCCGTGAAAGCGTCGCGATGCTGGCACGTCAGTTGGGGATTGCACGCACCACCGTGACATCGCGGCTAGCACGACTGGAAAAAAACGGGGTCATCACCGGTTATGGCGTTCGTCTGGGCCAGCGCCTGATTGAGGGTGGTTTGCAGGCTTACGTGGGGATCACCGTGCAACCACGCTCCGGCAAAGAAGTGGTACGGCGCTTGAGTGCGATGGCCCAAGTACAGCAACTGTGCGCGGTCAGCGGCGAATTCGATTACGTAGCTTGGCTGCGCAGCGACTCCCCCGAGCAGCTAGACCAATTGCTTGATCAAATCGGCAGCGTCGAAGGGGTCGAGAAAACCACAACGTCGATCATCCTCAGCAGCAAAGTCGATCGTGGATAAGTCATTTCGACCGCAAACTTCGTCATATCGACCAAACAAAAGCCATAACGACGACACTTTGCGTCTTATTAACGTGCTCTGCGCTCCCTATCATGGTGCCTGTCTTTTCCTATACTCAGCGTTAAACGCGGGTCGCCAGCAAGGTCAGCCATGAACAAGAATAATCGCCACCCAGTTGATGGGAAAAAACCGGTCACTATCTTCGGCCCAGACTTCCCCTTTGCCTTTGATGACTGGATCGAACATCCGGCCGGATTGGGCAGCATTCCCGCCCATAAGCAGGGTGCCGAAGTGGCGATTGTCGGCGCAGGCATGGCCGGTATGGTGGCCGCTTATGAGCTGATGAAGTTAGGCCTCAAACCTGTGGTGTATGAAGCCTCAAAAATGGGTGGCCGTTTGCGCTCCCAAGCCTTTGAAGGCAGCGAAGGGGTAATTGCCGAGCTGGGCGGCATGCGTTTCCCAGTCTCTTCAACGGCGTTTTACCACTACGTTGACAAACTGGGCCTCGAAACAAAGCCCTTTCCCAACCCGCTAACACCCGCCTCTGGCAGCACCGTTATCGACCTTGAAGGTCAGACCTTCTACGCACAAAAACTGGCTGACTTGCCGGCCTTGTTTCAGGAAGTGGCCGACGCTTGGGCTGATGCGCTGGAAGAAGGCTCGCGCTTTGGCGATATTCAGCAGGCCATACGTGATCGCGACGTCCCGCGCCTCAAAGAACTCTGGAACACACTGGTTCCGCTGTGGGACGACCGCACGTTCTATGACTTCGTCGCAACGTCCAAAGCCTTTGCCAAACTGTCTTTTCAGCACCGCGAGGTGTTTGGTCAGGTCGGCTTTGGCACGGGCGGCTGGGATTCGGACTTCCCGAACTCAATGCTCGAGATTTTTCGCGTGGTGATGACCAACTGCGATGACCATCAACACTTGGTGGTGGGTGGCGTTGAGCAAGTGCCGCTGGGCATCTGGCGTCATGCGCCCGAGCGCTGCGCTCACTGGCCAGTTGGCACTAGCCTCAGCTCACTGCACCACGGGGCGCCACGCACAGGGGTCAAGAGTATTTGCCGTGCAGCAGATGGCCAGTTTTCGGTCACCGACAACCTTGGCGTAACACGCCCTTATGAGGCCGTGCTGGTCACTTGCCAAAGCTGGCTGCTGACCACGCAAATTGAATGCGAAGAGTCGCTGTTTTCACAAAAGGTGTGGATGGCACTGGACCGTACACGCTACATGCAATCATCCAAAACCTTCGTCATGGTTGATCGCCCGTTCTGGAAAGACAAAGACCCCGAGACCGGCCGCGACCTGATGAGCATGACGCTCACCGATCGCCTGACCCGTGGCACTTACCTTTTCGACAATGGCGATGACAAGCCGGGAGTGATTTGTCTGTCGTACTCATGGATGAGCGATGCGCTGAAAATGCTTCCGCACCCTGTTGAAAAGCGCGTCAAATTGGCACTCGACTCACTGAAGAAAATCTACCCAAAAGTGGATATTGCCAGCCGTATCATTGGCGACCCCATCACCATCTCGTGGGAGTCCGACCCGCATTTCCTCGGCGCCTTCAAGGGCGCACTGCCAGGGCACTATCGCTACAACCAGCGAATGTACGCGCACTTTATGCAGCAAGACTTGCCCAGCGAGCAACGTGGGATTTTTATCGCTGGCGATGATGTGTCATGGACACCTGCCTGGGTTGAGGGCGCAGTGCAAACCTCATTGAATGCGGTTTGGGGCATCATGACCCACTTTGGCGGCAGCACCCACGCCAGCAACCCAGGCCCGGGCGATGTGTTTCATGAGATCGGCCCGATAGCTCTGCCCGATTGACCTCGCCCCCACAGGAGCCTCACATGCGCGTCGCCCTTTACCAATGCCAGCCCCTACCACTGGACGTTGCGGGTAATCTGCAACGCCTGCAAACCATTGCCTTGCAGGCCAAAGACGTGGACGTGCTGGTGTTGCCCGAGATGTTTCTCACGGGCTACAACATCGGTGCACAGGCTGTTGCTGAACTTGCTCAAGCGCAAGACGGCGATGCAGCACAACAGGTCGCCGAGCTGGCTAAAACCTGCAAGACGGCCATTGTTTACGGCTACCCCGAGCGCAGTGCAGACGGGCAGATTTACAACAGCGTGCAACTGATCGACGCCCAAGGCCAACGCCTGCTCAACTACCGCAAAACCCACCTGTTTGGCGAGCTTGATCACAACATGTTCAGCGCCGGGGCTGACGCGTTCCACGTCGTCGAACTCAATGGCTGGAAACTCGGCCTGTTGATTTGCTACGACCTTGAGTTCCCCGAAAATACTCGACGCCTGGCCTTGGCCGGTGCCGAGTTAATCCTGGTGCCCACAGCCAATATGGCGCCCTACGACTTTGTGGCTGAAGTGACCGTACGCAGCCGAGCCTTTGAAAACCAATGCTACGTGGCCTACGCCAACTATTGTGGCCACGAAGGCGACATCCACTACTGCGGCAAAAGCAGCATCGCCGCCCCCAACGGCCAGCAAGTCGCATTGGCTGAGCAACATGAAGCCTTGATTGCTGCGACGGTTAAGCACTCGCTATTGGCCGAGGCCAAGGCCGGGAATCATTATCTGAATGACAGACGGCCCGAACTTTACCGTGAGCTGAGCAAGCGCTAAACGCCCGGAATCCGCTAGCATGTGCACATCTCTGTTCCGGAAGTGCCCATGCCTGCGCTGACCCCCCCTCACATCCAACGTCTGACCCTCAACAATGGGCTGACTCTCTCACTGCGACACACGTCGCACCTCAAGCGCTGCGCGGCCTATTTGCGGGTTAATGCGGGCAGTCATGATGTGCCTGCGGCGTGGCCGGGGCTGGCGCACTTTTTAGAGCATTTGCTGTTTCTGGGGACTGAGCGCTTCCCGGCCCAAGACAATTTGATGGCCTACGTGCAGCGCCACGGCGGTCAAGTGAACGCTCACACCAGCGAGCGTCATACCGACTTCTTTTTTGAGCTGCCCCCCGTCGCGTTTGAAGGAGGCCTGGAGCGCTTGTGCGACATGCTGGCGCATCCACGCCTGAGCATTGATGACCAGTTGCGCGAGCGCGAAGTGCTGCATGCCGAATTTATTGCTTGGGCCCGCGAGCCTTCCGCTCAGCGCGAAAGAGCATTGTTTGAACCGCTTAACCCGGCCCATGCACTGCGCGCGTTTCATGCAGGCAACCGCTACAGCTTGCCCGTCCCGCGGTCGAGCTTTCAGCAGGCGTTGCAGAGCTTTTATCAGCAGTTCTATCAGACCGGGCAAATGAGTTTGAGCCTGGTTGGCCCGCTTCCCATGCCAGAGCTCAAGGCACTCGCCGAACGCAATGTCGCTGTCATTCGCCAAGGCCCGCCAGTGCCTCAAACCAGCCCTCTTGCGCTGATGGTCAACGCCCAAACGCACTATCAGCAGGCAGACCCACAGCACCTGAACCTCGTATTTACGTTTGAGCAGCTACCGCTGGCGTACTCGGCGGCGCTGAAATTTTTGTGCCACTGGCTCAACGCCGACAAACCCGGCAGTCTGCTTGCTCAGCTTCGTCAACAACAGTTGATCAGCCGCCTGGAGGCGTCGGTGCTGTATGCGTTTAATGGCCAAGCCCTGCTGCAAGTTGAGGTGTGTGCCCCCACTGGCGGCGCATTAGACGCACTGCACATTCGCGAAACATTCGACAGCTGGTTGGCGTTTTTCAGCGCCCAACACGATTGGTCAGCCCTGCGCCACGAGTTCCACTTGCTGCAACAACGTCAGCAACAGGTCAGCCCTGCACTGACGCTAGCCCGCCGTGATTGCGAGCAAGAAGCAGCTGAGCTGTCCGACGACGGCGTAATTGCCCTGAAGGCGATACTCAAGCAAATGCAGCCCACTGCGCCGCAAGCTTCACAACACACTTGGCGAATGCCGACACCCAATCCGTTTTTGCAGCCTGCAGTAGAGCCGGTCAGCGCGGGCCTGATTCGAGGCCAAACCAGCGCACACCGAGGCCTGCGTACTTTTGCTCAAGACCGCCTGCGCCACCGCCGCGCCGATGTGTCGGCCATGAAATTCAGCACAGAGATCCCCAGCCAGAGCGGCGAAGCCGCGCTTTACCTGCGCTGGCGCCTGGCAGCTATACCCTTGACGAACCCTCAGCCACTGCTCGAAACCCGCTTGCAATCACTGCGGGCCGATGCGCTAGAAGCCGGTGTCGAACTGTCGTTTAACGCCATGTTCAAAGACTGGGTGCTGAAAATGCGGGGCTACCATGAGCCGATGCCGGCCATTTTGGAGCAGGCTTTACGGTTGCTGAGCGCTCCGCTGACTGAGCCGATCGACAGCCCAACTGACGAAGAACTGATGCCTATTCGTCAACTACTTAAGCAACTGTCTGTCTTTTGTGTGCCGCCCACTTTGTCATTGCTTTTTGCGAGTCCCGAAGACATCAGCCTTAAGCAGTGCTGGGCGCAATCATTATGGGACGGGCTGGGCGTCAGCCTGCCCGCGGCCACGCAAGCCTCCATCACCGGCCTGCTCAGCAAAGTGCCGGGCAAGCCCGAAGCGCCCATCTCGCTCAATGGCCATACGCTCAGCCACTGGCACACCTTGCCTTGCACCACAGGCGAACACGCCTTGGTGATGTTTTGCCCGCTGCCTGAGGTAAACATCGCCAACGACGCGACTTGGCGTCTGCTTGCCCACATTGCCAAAACCCCTTTCTACCAACGCCTGCGGGTTGAGCAACAACTGGGCTACGCCGTGTTTAGCGGCCTGCATCAGGTCAACGGTCAGACCGGCCTACTTTTCGGCGTGCAATCACCTCACGCTTGTGCAGCTGATATTTACGACCACATTCAAGGGTTTCTTGGTGATTTGCCGAATTTGATTTCATCACTGGATGAAACTTCCTTCACGCAGTTACGTGCAGCGCTGGCGCAACAGTTTTCAAGCGACGCTCTCAGCGTAGCGCAAGCCAGCGAACTGCTGTGGCAAGCCAAGTTGGCCGGCCACACGTCGGATTACCTGCAAACCCTCTACAACACGCTTATGACGGTCGATCAAGACACTACACTCAAAGCGGCGCAGCGCATCACCCAGCCCGAATGCAGTTGGCTGTGCATCGCCACCGACGAGCAAACTGAAACGTTTTATCTCGGGAGAAGCTGATCATTACCTACGGCGCAATGAGCTTTCTTAAACATTGAACGCTCAAAAGGGGACATTTTTAGTAACATAGCTGCCTAAGTATTTGAACGCCCCATCAACCTACTGAAGGAGTCACCTTATGTCGTGGACTAAACCTGCTTACACCGATCTGCGTATTGGCTTTGAAGTCACCATGTACTTCGCAAGCCGTTGATCTGCACGATCCATTGAGCAGAGCAACCCAACGCCTCGGTTCGCCGGGGCGTTTTTATTTTTAGATTTGCAAGAGAACACGCCATGTTTGTCCAGATTCTAGGTTCCGCCGCTGGCGGGGGTTTCCCGCAGTGGAACTGTAACTGCGTCAACTGCGCGGGTTTTCGTGATGGCAGCTTGCGGGCGACTGCTCGCACACAGTCTTCGATAGCGATTTCAGACGACGGTGTGAACTGGGTGCTGTGCAACACCTCGCCCGACATCCGCGCTCAGTTACAAAGTTTTGCGCCGATGCAGCCGGGCCGTGCGCTGCGAGATACCGGGATCAGCGCCATCATCTTGATGGACAGCCAGATCGACCACACCACGGGCCTGCTTAGCCTGCGTGAAGGTTGCCCGCACGATGTGTGGTGTACCGACATGGTGCATGAAGACCTGAGCACTGGCTTCCCGCTGTTCACCATGCTCAAGCACTGGAATGGCGGCCTGAACTGGCACCGCATCGAGCTGGAAGGCTCGTTCACCATCCCGGCCTGCCCTAATTTGCGTTTCAGCCCGCTGCCATTGCGCAGTGCCGCGCCGCCGTATTCGCCGCACCGCTTCGACCCGCATCCCGGTGACAACATCGGCCTGATCGTTGAAGACCTGCGCACCGGCGGCAAACTGTTCTATGCGCCAGGGCTGGGTAAGGTCGATGCGCCCTTGCTGGAGATCATGGCCAGCAGCGACTGCCTGTTAGTAGACGGCACAATGTGGGACGACGACGAAATGCAGCGCCGCGGTGTGGGGACTCGCACGGGGCGTGAAATGGGGCATCTGGCCCAAAACGGCCCAGGCGGCATGCTCGAAGTACTTGAGCAACTGCCCGAACAACGCAAAGTACTGATCCACATTAACAACACCAACCCGATCCTCGACGAAGACTCTGCTGAGCGTGCCGAACTGGCCCGTCGAGGCGTTGAAGTCGCGTTTGATGGCATGAGCATTGAGCTTTAAACCCCTTATTTGTTAGGAGGCACCATGACCCAAGCCCCTCTCTGCACCGCGCAATTCGAAGCCGCATTACGTGCCAAAGGTGCGTATTACCACATCTATCACCCGTATCAGGTGGCGATGTATGAAGGCCGCGCGACCCGCGAGCAGATTCAAGGCTGGGTCGCCAATCGCTTCTACTATCAGGTCAATATCCCGCTCAAGGACGCCGCGATTCTGGCCAATTGCCCAGACCGTGAAGTGCGACGCGAGTGGATTCAGCGCCTGCTTGACCACGACGGCGCGCCGGGCGAAGACGGCGGTATCGAAGCGTGGCTGCGTTTGGGCCAAGCCGTGGGGTTAGACCCCGACCAGTTGCGCTCTCAAGAGTTGGTATTGCCGGGTGTGCGCTTTGCCGTGGATGCCTACGTTAACTTCGCCCGCCGTGCCTCGTGGGAAGAAGCCGCCAGCAGTTCGTTGACCGAGATGTTTGCGCCGCAAATCCACCAATCGCGTCTGGACAGCTGGCCCCAGCATTACCCGTGGATCGACCCGGCCGGTTACGAATACTTTCGCACGCGTCTGGGCCAGGCCCGTCGCGACGTAGAGCACGGGCTGGCCATCACCTTGCAGCACTACACCACCTACGAAGGCCAACAGCGGATGCTGGAGATTCTTCAGTTCAAACTGGACATTCTTTGGAGCATGCTCGATGCCATGACGATGGCTTACGAGCTGGATCGCCCGCCCTACCACAGCGTGACCGACCAACGCGTCTGGCATAAAGGAATCACCCTATGAGCTTCGACCGCAGCAGAACCCCAATCTGGCGCACCGGCTACCGCTTTCAATACGAGCCGGCGCAAAAAGGCCATGTGCTGCTCTACCCCGAAGGCATGATCAAACTCAATGACAGCGCGGCCCTGATCGGTGGCTTGATTGATGGCCAACGTGATGTGGCGGCCATCATTGGCGAACTGGATAAACAGTTCCCCGGCGTACCTGAGCTGGGTGACGATATCGAGCAATTTATGGAGGTCGCGCGTGCAGAGCACTGGATCGAACTTGCCTGACAGCCCGATGCCGTTGCCGCCTAAACCTGAGGTCGGCCTGCCGCTGTGGCTGCTGGCCGAGCTGACGTATCGCTGCCCGCTGCAATGCCCGTATTGCTCTAATCCGCTGGACTTTGCTCAGCAGGGTAAAGAGCTGAGCACCGAGCAGTGGATCAAGGTGTTTCGCGAGGCGCGGGAAATGGGCGCGGCACAGCTGGGGTTCTCGGGGGGTGAGCCTCTTGTGCGCCAGGACTTGGCCGAGCTGATCGCCGAAGCCCGCAAACTGGGCTTTTACACCAATCTGATTACCTCAGGCATCGGGCTCACAGAGCAAAAGATCAGCGACTTCAAAAAGGCGGGGCTCGATCACATCCAGATCAGCTTCCAGGCCAGCGACGAACAAGTGAATAACTTGCTGGCGGGTTCCAAAAAAGCCTTCGCACAAAAGCTCGAAATGGCCCGAGCTGTTAAGGCCCACGGCTACCCGATGGTGCTGAACTTTGTCACCCATCGGCACAACATCGACAAAATCGACCGCATCATCGAGCTGTGCATTGCCCTTGAGGCCGACTTTGTTGAGCTGGCAACCTGCCAGTTTTACGGCTGGGCGCAGCTCAATCGGGTCGGGCTGCTGCCCACCAAAGAACAACTGATACGCGCCGAACGCGTCACCAACGAATACCGCGCCAAGCTGGAAGCCGAAGGCCATCCCTGCAAGCTGATTTTCGTCACCCCCGACTATTACGAAGAGCGCCCAAAAGCCTGCATGAACGGCTGGGGCAGCATCTTTTTGACTGTCACCCCGGACGGCACGGCGCTGCCGTGTCATGGTGCACGGCAAATGCCGGTCGAGTTTCCAAACGTGCGCGACCACAGCATGCAGCACATCTGGTACGACTCGTTTGGCTTCAACCGGTTTCGCGGCTACGACTGGATGCCCGAGCCTTGCCGCTCCTGCGACGAAAAAGAAAAGGACTTTGGCGGCTGCCGATGCCAAGCCTTCATGCTCACGGGGGACGCCAGTAATGCAGACCCGGTATGTAGCAAATCGCCACAACACGACTTGATTCTCAAGGCGCGCGAAGAAGCCGAGCACGCCACCCTGACCATCGAACAACTGGCCTTCCGAAATGAACGAAACTCACGTCTCATCGCCAAAGGCTGAACCGTTCAGCGCTGCGCTCGCCGTGGCCGCGGGGGTCGACTTTGCAGAGCTGCGCATCAGCCCATTGGGCCTGTTCTGGAATGAGTTCCGCCCGCAGGATGCCGCTTGTCGCCTCTGGCACTGGCGCGACGGCCAACCTCATTGCCTCACGCCTGCAGGTTTTAGCGTGCGCAGCCGCGTGTATGAATATGGCGGCGGCAGTTTCTGCTTGAACGATGATGGCGTGGTGTTCGTCAATGAGTCGGACCAGCAACTGTATCGGCAAGCGCTGCACACCAACGCGCCGCAAGCGCTCACCCAAGGCACATGCCGTTACGGCGATGTGCAATGTGCTGACGGGCATGTGCTCGCCGTTGAAGAGGACGCTCATCAACATCGACTGGTCAGCATCAACCTGCACAGCCTCGAACGTCAGGTGCTGGCCCAAGGCGCCGACTTCTATGCTGCTCCCACGCTAAGCCCCAATAGCCAACGCTTGGCCTGGATCGAGTGGAGTCGGCCGCACCAACCGTGGACCTGCACCCGTTTGATGCTGGCTGAACGCCAAGCCGATGGTCGCTGGAGTGCTGCGCGCTGTGTGGCCGGGGAGCACGCCGAAGAGTCCCTGCAACAACCGCGCTTTGACCAACACAATCGCCTGTATTGCCTGACCGATCGCGCAGGCTTTTGGCAGCCTTGGGGCGAATGCCACGAAGGCTTGGCCGCCCTGCCCAGTGCGGCAGCCGATCATGCACCCGCACCTTGGCAATTGGGTGGCAGCACTTGGCTGCCGCTGGGTGAAAACGGGTATTTGGCTAGCTGGACGCAGGAGGGTTTCGGACGCCTGGGCCTGCGCACCGCTGACGGCGCACTTGAGGAGTTCACGGGCAATTACAGCCGTTTTCGAAGCTTGGCACTGGATGATGAGTTCATTTATTGCATTGCTGCCTCGCCCGTCAGCCCAAGTGCCGTGATTGCTATCAACCGCCGCGACCATCAGGTCAAGGTCTTGGCAGGTGGTTTTGCGCCGTTGCCACCCGAGCAAATCAGCCGCCCACAAACGCTGCGCTACCCTTCTGGCGACGGTGAGGCTTACGGCTTTTTCTATCCGACGATGCACGGTGAAATCAAACCGCCATTGGTGGTCTTTATCCACGGCGGGCCGACGTCAGCCTGCTACCCGATGCTCGACCCGCGCATCCAATACTGGACGCAGCGTGGATTTGCCGTGGCGGACCTTAACTACCGCGGCAGCAGCGGTTATGGCCGCGAGTATCGTCAGGCGCTGCACTTGAAATGGGGCGAGGTGGATGTCGAAGACGCTTGTGCGGTCGTGAGTTACCTGGCAGCACAAGGGCTAATCGATGGTGAAAATGCCTTTATTCGTGGAGGCAGCGCGGGGGGGTACACCACCTTGTGCGCACTGGCGTTCAACACGGTATTTAGGGCGGGCGCCAGTCTGTATGGCGTCAGCGACCCCGTTGCACTGGCCCGCGCCACTCACAAATTTGAAGGGGATTACCTCGACTGGCTGATCGGCGACCCGTTACAGGACGCCGAACGCTACGCAGCCCGCACGCCATTGCTGCACGCCAGCCAGATCCGCGTGCCGGTGATCTTCTTTCAGGGCGAACTGGATGCCGTGGTGGTGCCACAACAAACCCGCGACATGCTCAAAGCCCTGCAAGACAACGGCATCCCGGCACAGGCGCATTACTACCCCGACGAACGCCACGGCTTTCGCAAAGCCAGCAACCAGATACATGCGCTGGAGCAGGAGTGGCGGTTCTATCGGGAAGTCATGCAAACCTTGTAGGTGCTGGCGTTAGCGCTTGGCGATGATGTAAACCGCGTGCACGATCCCCGGAATATAGCCGCACAAAGTCAGCAAGATATTCAGCCAAAATGCGCCAGCAAAACCCACCTGCATAAATACCCCTAGCGGCGGTAACAGAATGGCAAAGATGATTTTAATCAGATCCACAAGCTCAGCTCCCAAATGATGGTGGGCTCAAGTGAGCCCTACTCCTAATCGACTCTGGCTCAGGAGCAAAGGTTCAGCCGTCACTTATCCACAGGCAAAAAAAACGCCCCGTGCCGAACGAAACAGGCACAGGGCGACGCGTTATACCGCGAGACGGTTCTTTAAATTCTGTGTGACACGTCGTTTGGAGTTAGGCACCCACCCCACGACGGCACTGCAACTGGGCTGTACGCACCCGCGCAAACGCGCGAGCTAGACGCAGCAGCATTTCATCGATGTTGCCTTTACTGACGCACAACGCTGGGGTAAAGCGCAGGCAGTTGGGTTGCGGTGCACTGATCAGCAGGCCTTCGTACAACGCCGCTTTAACCACTTCAGCCGCCGAGTCGTCCGACAAGGTCAGCCCCCAAAACAACCCTTGGCCACGCAACTCACCCTGTGCATAACTATTGGCCAACCGGCCCAAGCCCTCGCGCAGGTGTTGCCCTGCGTCGCGAACGTGTTGCAAAAACCCTTTTTCCAACACCGTATCAAGCACCGCCACACCGGCCGCCGTCATCAGTGCATTGCCATGATGAGTACCGCCCAGCTCACCCGGCTCAAAGCAACAGGCTTGGCCTCGCGCCAGCAACGCAGCGAGCGGCACACCTCCACCCAAGCCTTTGCCCAAGGTGATGATGTCAGCGCGAACGCCGTAGTTCTGCTCTGCTAGCAAGGTGCCACAACGCCCGATGCCGGTTTGGACTTCATCCAGAATCAGCAAAATACCCAGCTCGCGGCACAACCGCTCCACACCCTTGAGGTAGTGCTCAGTGGCGGGAATCACTCCCGCATCGCTCTGCACAGGCTCCAGCATGATGGCCACGGTTTGCTCATCAACCGCTGCATGCAGCGCTGGCAAATCGTTAAACGGCACATTGATAAAGCCCGGCATCTGAGGCTCAAATCGGTTATCAAAGGTGCCACTGCCCGAAGCAGACATCGCCCCAAAACTGCGACCGTGACAGCTGTGGGTCGCAGTAATAATTCGATGGGCGCCGCCGCGATGCAGTTGGCCCCATTTACGCGCCAATTTGATCGCGCCTTCGTTGGCCTCAGCCCCGGTGTTCAAAAAATGCACCTGATCGCTGCCCGTGCTGTGGCACAGGCGCTCGGCCAGGGTCAGCATGGCGCGGTTATGAAAACCCGCCCCCGGGTTTATCAGCGACTGAGCCTGATCGGCCATCGCTTTTACCAACACTGCGGGGCTGTGGCCCAAGCTGTTCACTGCACCACCTTGGGTGAAATCCAAGTACGCGCGGCTGTCGCTGTCCCACATCCACGAACCCTGCCCTCGTACAAACACCTGGGCCGCACGCTCAACGCTGGGCATCAAGCATGCCTGGGACGAGTGACTACTCTCTGGAGGCGGCACAGTTTCAGCCACTCGTTGTTGAGAACTGGAGTGTTGGCGACGCAGGTTAAACAGGTTCATGCACGCAGACCTTGGGACCCTAAGCAGACTCGATTTGCAACCCGTCTTTTTTGCTGGCGGCCTTAAAACCTCTATCGGATTTTTAGCCTTGCCTATGCAAAACACTTCAATGACTGGGCTACTTATCTGGCTCCGCGGCTCGATGAGCCTTGTGGAATGGGCGTAGACTAGGCGTCTGCGGCCGTTTGAGCCATTTCGTTTTTTAAGCAATTTCGATAAGTAATACTTATGGATTTTAAGCAACTGCGTTATTTCGTCGCGGTGTATGAAGAAGGCCATGTGGGCCGTGCCGCCGAGCGTCTGTCTATCTCACAACCCGCGCTGTCACAACAGATCCGCCAACTTGAGCACAACCTTGATGTGAGCCTGTTCGAGCGCAGCAGCAAACGCCTGCTACCAACCTTGGCTGCGCATACGCTGTACAACCACGCGCTACCACTTTTAGATGGTTTGCAGCGGGCCAAAGAGGCGCTGCGCAACTTTCAAGGGCAGGCGCTTCGCACTATCGCCATTGGTGTGTTGCAAACCGTACACACCAGCTTGGTGCCTCAGATGCTTGAGCGCGTGCGTCAGGCTCAGCCGCACTTGGTGGTGCAAATTTACGAACTGACGGGGCTTGAGATCGAGCGGCGCTTGCTCAATGGCTCACTCGACATTGGCATCAGCTACCTGCCGCCTCGCCAACCCGGTCTGCACGGAATGCTGCTGTACGAAGATGAACTGCAATTGGTCATCCCCGCAGATCATCCTTTGCGCGAATTTAAGAAGGTCTCACTCAGCCAAGCGGCGGAACTGCCAATGCTGTTGTTGGGGGAAGAGTTTCAAATACGCCAGATCTGGCAGTCCCAACTCGCCAACTTGGGTCGCCGCCCGCAGGTGCAGGCCGAACTCAATACCATGGCCGGGATTCTCGACAGTTTGCCGCACACCAAGCTGGCCACGGTGCTGCCTGGTCGCTCACGCCATGAACACGACAATCAAGCCCTGCTCTGGAAACCATTGAGTGAACCGAGAGTACCGCTGAAAGTAGGTTTGGTGTGCCGTGATGTGCAACGTCAGCAAGCCACTTTGGGGCTGCTGCGCACCTTGCTGGAGGACGTGATGCACCACGAGGAAGTCGCTTTGTAGCGTTCAGCGCAAGCGAGGGTAAGTACGTGCAAACACGCCAGTTCCTACAAAACTGAAGACTTTTATTGCGCACAAAAAAGAAAACCCCGCCGAAGCGGGGTTTTGCAGACTGTTTCCCTGACATCCTTTTCACTCCACCATCCTGGCAGAATCCTACGTGTCCCTGTTGTTGCTTTGAGCTTCCTGCTCTACGTCCATGTGAGTAGATTACGCATGGATCCAATCCTGCGATATGGGCGAATGTCAGTACGCCATGTAAGCAAATGCTTACATTTATTAAAAATGCGCTTCATCCAGCAAATACAAGGACTCACTCCCCGCACGAACACTGGCGCTCAATGAGTGGATACGCGGCAGCAAACGTGCGAAATAGAAGCGTGCCGTGCCCATTTTGCTGACGTAGAAGGCATCTTCGGCCTGTTTGCCAATGGCAGCCTTGGCCATCATCGCCCACATGTAGGCGTAGGCCGTGTAACCAAACACTTGCAGATATTCGACCGACGCCGCACCGATTTCATTTGGATTGTTTTTTGAGCAGTCCAACACCCAGGCAGTCAAGTCGTCGAGGTTATCCAGCGCGCTTGCCAACGGGCGGGTGAACTCTGCCAGCTCGCTGTCGGCCGAAGCAATGAACTGGCGAATTTCGTCAGCGAACAGGCGGTAGTAAACCCCGTTGTTGCCGACAATCTTGCGCCCCACCAAGTCCAGCGCTTGAATGCCGTTGGTGCCTTCGTAGATCTGAGTGATGCGAACATCACGCACCAATTGCTCCTGGCCCCACTCACGAATGTAGCCATGACCGCCAAACACTTGCTGACCATGAACGGTAGTTTCCAGCCCCAAATCGGTCAAAAAGGCTTTGGCCACCGGTGTCAGCAATGCCACTAGCGCATCGGCGCGATCACGGGCGCTCGCGTCTTCGCTGAACTTGGCGATGTCCAACTGATTGGCCACATACGTCGAGAATGCACGCCCACCTTCGTTGCTCGCTTTCATGGTCAACAACATGCGACGCACGTCTGGGTGAACAATAATCGGGTCGGCCACTTTGTCTTTGGCTTGAGCGCCTGTTGCCGCGCGACCTTGCAGGCGATCACGGGCATATTCCACAGCGTTCTGGTACGAGCGCTCGCCCGAGGCCAGCCCCTGAATGCCTACACCCAAGCGCTCGTAGTTCATCATGGTGAACATCGCCGCCAAACCGCGATTAGGTTCGCCCACCAAATAGCCAACCGCCTCGTCGAAGTTCATCACGCACGTGGCAGAGGCTTGAATACCCATTTTGTGTTCAATGGAACCGCAGTTCACCGGGTTGCGCTCGCCCAGGCTGCCGTCGGCATTTACCAGGTACTTGGGCACCAAAAACAGCGAAATTCCTTTCGGCCCTGCAGGCGCGTCAGGCAATTTGGCCAATACCAGATGGATGATGTTTTCAGTCAGATCGTGTTCGCCACCGGTGATAAAAATCTTGGTGCCGCTGACTTTGTACGATCCGTTCGCTTGGGGCTCGGCCTTGGTTCGGATAATCCCCAAGTCGGTGCCCGCATGGGGTTCGGTCAAGCACATAGAACCGGCCCACACGCCCGAGTACATATTTGGCAGGTAAATGGCTTTCAATTCTTCGCTGGCGTGGGCATTAATCGACACGCAAGCCCCGGCAGTCAGCATCGGGTACAAACCGAATGCGAGGCTCGAAGAGTTGATCATTTCTTCGACTTGGGCCGACACCGCTTTGGGCATGCCCATGCCGCCAAACTCAGGGTCGCCGCCTACGCCGACCCAGCCGCCTTCTGCATAAGTGCGATAAGCATCAAGGAAACCCGCCGGGGTGGTGACTGCACCGTTGTCCCAGTGACAGCCCTCTTCATCGCCGCTACGACTCAGCGGGGCGATACTTTTGGCGGTGACTTTGCCCGCTTCTTCAAGAATCGCCTCAACTGTTTCGGTGTCTACGGTCTGCGCCAACACAGGCAGTTGCGCCCAAAGTGTAGCGACCTCGAACACTTCATTGAGGACGAAACGCATATCACGCAGGGGCGCTTTGTAATCAGCCATGGCAAACCTCGCAATCACTAAACGATGAAGCCCAAACCGGGCCATTGGACGAATGGCGCCAGTCTAACTTAACAACACCAGCGATACATAGGGTCGACTCGTGACTAATATAAAGAAACCGGTCACGCGCTAGCGGCTGTATCTGCTGTACGCACCGCACCTCGTCGGGTTTGGCCATACGCAACCACGCAATTTCGGCCTGCGCTTTTGGCGGTGTAGAGCGCTTTGTCGGCGGCTTTAAGCACTTCTTCGGCAGTTCGCTGTTCAGGCATGCGCTCGGCCACACCAATACTCACCGTGACGGACACACTGCCTGCGCTCGCTGCGCCACGCCGTTGGCGACCTTGCTGATCATCCTGCGGGCGGCTGTCTTGGTTGCGTAGCTGAATATTGTAGGTAGCGATGGATTCACGCAGTGCATCCAGATGAGGCATACATTCATCCAGGGTTTTGCCTGCAAAGACCAACGCAAATTCTTCACCACCATAGCGATAAGCTCGACCGCCACCGCCCACCTTGGACAACTTGCTGGCAACCAACCGCAGCACTTGGTCACCGACATCATGGCCGTGGGTGTCGTTGAATTTTTTGAAGTGGTCAACATCGCTCATGGCCAAAACGTAATTTCGCCCCAAACGCTGCATGCGCTCATTCAACGCCCGACGCCCCGGCAAGCCAGTCAGCTCATCACGAAAGGCCATTTGATATGCCTCATGGGCAACTGCGGCCGCAATCATCAACATCACTTGGCTGCACATGATGTTCAGAGTGAACGGCAAGATGAAAGTCTTGGGCAACATCCAGAATACGCCCAGCAAGCCCACCAGTTGTGCGGCGTGCAGCGGCCTTGGGTTACGCCAGTATTGCCAGCCCAGCAGGGCGAAACCGACCAGAAAAACGGGGTACGACAACTGGATCAGGCTCATCCAACTGCCATGCAGCGCCGGCCAACGGATCTCCGCCAGCCAATTGAGCAGCGCTTGTGGATAACTTTGCTCAAGCCCCAGCGCCACACTGCTGAACGCCAAGAGCACAGCTGCACGCGCCACCATGTCCTGAAACAAGTGCGTGCGCTCCTCCCACGCCCCATACAAGACGTACAGCAGAGGCAACAACAAGCAACACAAATGAAAGATCACCGCAGCATCAGCGCGCACCTGACCATTGTCACGGTAGTAATCGGTCTGGGTGTCGAGCAAGAAGTAGGCGATGTACACCGTCACCATCAAAAACAATTCGCGCTGACGTCGATAAACAGCGCAGTAAGCGCCACCTAGCAACAGCACCAGCGTTGGCAGCACATTGAACAGTGAGGTGAAAAAGACGTTGAGGTCTTTGACGTATGCAGCCGCAAGCCCCGCTAACAGCAACAGTAATGACGGCAAAAAGTGACTAATACGTACAGCAGAGGGACGCGACAAAAGAAAGGCTCCGACCTGAACAACCAAGTAATGGCATTGTGCCTGCTTTTATCGCAGTTAAGCACACTTGGTGACATCCCGATCACCGCAGCCACAGCTTTTAACGGCTGAAAATGAATAAGCCTTAGTGATTTGCTCGGTTTTATTACGCACTGCTTTTATTTGTAGTCGTTGCCGCAAGCTAGGAGGGTCTGCACAGCGGGCCTATTGTTTTTCGGGCCTTTTCTCAGCCTTGGGCAGCGACTACAACATCACAACCCACCCAAACAAAAAAGCCGCTTCCCCCTAAGGAGAAGCGGCTTTTGAAGGTGACGCGCCGGGGCTTAGTAGCCCAGGTCGAAGTCTTCTTCTTTCATGTCCATCAGGTTGCTCGCGCCCGAGAGCATGGTCGCAACGTGCGTACGAGTGCGCGGCAGAATGCGCTGGAAGTAGAAGCGTGCTGTTTGCAGCTTGGCTTTATAGAAAGCCTCTTCCGACGTGCCAGCAGCTAATTTCTCAGCAGCCAGTCGTGCCATGTCTGCCCAGAAGTACGCCAAGCAGGCATAACCGGAATACATCAGGTAGTCGACCGAAGCCGCACCCACTTCTTCACGGTCTTTCATGGCCGCCATACCGACCTTCATGGTCAGCTCGCCCCACTCTTTGTTCAGTGCAGCCAATGGCTCGACAAACTCTTTGATCGCTTCGTTGCCTTCAGCGTTCTGACAGAACTTGTGCACGATTTTGGTGAAGCCCTTCAGAGCCTCGCCTTGAGTCATCAACACTTTGCGGCCCAGCAGGTCGAGTGCCTGAATGCCGGTAGTGCCTTCGTACAACATCGAAATACGGCTGTCGCGAACGTTCTGCTCCATGCCCCACTCGGAGATAAAGCCGTGGCCGCCGTAGATTTGAACGCCGTGGTTGGCAGACTCAAAACCGACTTCGGTCATGAACGCTTTAGCGATTGGCGTCATAAATGCCAGCAGCGCGTCAGCTTTCTTCTTCTCGTCTTCATCAACGCCGTACTTAACGATGTCGACTTGCTTAGCCGTGAAGTAAACCATCGCACGGTTGCCTTCGGCGAATGCCTTCATGGTCAACAGCATGCGACGCACATCTGGGTGAACAATGATCGGGTCAGCCGCTTTTTCAGGGGCTTTAGGGCCGGTCAGCGAGCGCATTTGCAGGCGGTCACGGGCGTATTTCAAGCCGCCCTGGAAACCGATTTCGGCGTGGGACAAACCTTGCAGCGCCGTGCCCAGACGAGCGGTGTTCATAAAGGTGAACATGCAGTTCAGGCCCTTGTTCGGCGGGCCGATCAGGAAACCTGTAGCGCCGTCGAAGTTCATTACGCAGGTGGCGTTACCGTGGATGCCCATTTTGTGCTCAAGGGAACCACAGCTCACCGCGTTGCGCTCACCGATGCTGCCATCAGCGTTTGGCATGAACTTAGGCACGATAAATAGCGAAATGCCTTTGGTACCTGCGGGGGCATCTGGCAGGCGGGCCAGTACGATGTGGACGATGTTGTCGGCCATGTCGTGTTCGCCGGCCGAGATGAAGATCTTGGTGCCGGACACTTTGTAAGAGCCATCAGCCTGAGGCTCGGCCTTGGTGCGCAACATGCCCAAGTCAGTACCGCAGTGCGATTCGGTCAAGCACATGGTGCCCGTCCATTCGCCGGTCACCAGCTTGGTCAGGTAAGTGTCTTGCTGTTCAGGTGTGCCGTGCTCGGAGATGGTGTTCATCGCACCATGAGACAAGCCTGGGTACATGCCCCACGACCAGTTGGCTTCGCCAACCATTTCGCTAACGGCCAGACCCAGCGACTCAGGCAGGCCTTGGCCGCCGTGTGCGACGTCGTGAGCCAGACTTGGCCAGCCGCCTTCAACAAACTGTTTGTAGGCTTCTTTAAAACCAGTAGGGGTTTTAACGCCAGACTCACTCCAGGTGCAGCCTTCGGTGTCACCCACACGGTTCAGCGGTGCCAGCACCTGCTCACAAAACTTGGCGCCTTCTTCAAGAATGGCGTCAACCATATCTGGAGTAGCGTCCTGGCAAGCCGGCAGGCTCTGATAATGCGCTTCGTAGCCGAGCAGCTCGTCACGAACGAAGCGAATATCACGCAAGGGGGCCTTGTAGTCAGGCATAGCGATAAACCTCTGCTGATGAATCCGGGGGATGAACAACCGCGTAGATTTGTTATTGCGGTCAAACAGGTGTTTGAAACATACGTTTACGCCCATTTGTTGTCAAGCAGCGCGATGGGACCATTCGTCCTTGCGTAACAGAAAGCCGGGCGAACAAAAACACACAGCCAAGTGGCCGTGTCAGGTCGGTGGATAAAGTGCGGGGCAGGCGCAACGACTACAAAATTGGCTGCGACAACCCGTAATCAGGCGTAGGTGTCGATCAAGGTGCCGACCATTTCATCGGCTGTTCTGACCACTTTGGCGCCAAGTTCGACTTGCGCCTTGCCTACAGACAAATCAGCTACATCGCTAGCAATGTCAGACAACTGGCTGCGGTCAACCGCACGCATGCGATTGACTTGAGTATCAGAGGATTGGCTGCTGACCGAACGCTCAACCGTGTTATTGGCAATTTGCCCGGCGGCTTGATCAACACGGTTCTGTCCGGCCTGAATCGTGCTCAGGCCCGCATAGAAAGCGGTACTTCCCGAAATCTCCATGGGCGACATCTACCTGTGTAGAGAGAATCAACGCTCATTGAAGCAGACCTACTGGCAAAAGGCCCGTTGAAAAGCCTAATGATTGCGCCGCCCTCAATAGCCAAACGCTAATCCAGCAGGTCCAGTTGCAGGTATTCGGCCACCGCTTGGGCTGACACAGACTTCAGTTTTGGCACTCGGCCCAAGCAGGGCGCGGGCAGCCGCTCGGCCAACGTGGCCAAGTTTTCTTCTAGCCGCGAGGTTTTTGAGTCAATGATATTGGCCACCCACCCCGCCAACTGCAGGCCATCTTGAGCGATGGCCTCGGCTGTCAGCAGCGCGTGGCTGATGCAGCCCAAACGCACACCCACGACCAGAATCACCGGCAAGTCCAACCCCCGCGCGACATCAGACAAACTGTCTTGATCTGACAACGGCACACGCCAACCGCCCGCCCCTTCAATCAAGGTGAAGTCTGCCTGCTTAGCCAACACCCGCCGCATGGGCGCCAGCAACGACGGCACGCTCAGCACCACACCCGCTTCGCGGGCTGCAATGTGCGGAGCGATAGGCGGCTCAAACGCCACCGGGTTCACTTCGTCATAGGTCAGTGGCACTGAACACTGCGCGATCAGGGCTAACGCATCGGCATTGCGCAAACCTTGAGGGGTTTGTTCGCACCCTGAGGCAACAGGTTTACCCGCAGCGGTACTCAACCCGGCATGGCGGGCGGCATACAGTAAGCCTGAGGCAATGGTGGTTTTGCCCACATCCGTGTCGGTGCCAGCAATGAAGTACGCGGGGCTCATAACGGTTTCTCCAAAATGCCATAGACCACCTGATACGTCGCCGGTAGCCCTTGAGGCTGACGAAACTGCTCATAAGCTGCAACCAACCCCTGAAGCCGCGACCTGCCGGTCAAGCCGTCGGGCCGACCGGGGTTAAGGTTGTGCGCGCCCAAGGCTTTAAGCTCATGGGTCAATTGGCGTAACTGCGGGTAGTGCAGCACATGGGGCTGACGCTGCAAGCTGAGCACCTTCAGCCCGCTACTCGCGCACAACTGCTGATAGGTGTCGAACTCACGAAAGCGATTGACGTGAACCTGACCATCAACCACTCGCCAACTGTCGCGCAGCTCACTCAAGGTGCCCACGCACAAGCTGGCAAATGCCAGCACCCCGCCGGGCTTAAGTACACGCAGAGCTTCGCTGAGCACCGCATCAAAGTCGGCACACCATTGCAACGCCAGGCTGGAGAACACCACATCACAGCTATTAGCACGTAACGGCAAACACTCGGCATCGCCCGCTATAAAATGCGTCGCACCGCCCAATGGCCGCGCATAAGCCAACATGCCTTGGGCGATGTCCAACGCCAGCCCTTCGCTGTGGGCAAATCGCTGGCCCAGTACGCGGCTGAAATACCCCGTGCCGCAACCTACATCCAGCCAGCGGCTGGGGTTCAAATGCTCAGGTAAGCGACTGATCAATTCAAAACCAACTGCCCGTTGCAGTTCAGCCACACTGTCATAGCTGGCGGCAGCTCGGGAGAATGAAACAGCCACCTGACGCTTGTCCGGCAGATGGCTGGCAAGGGGAACAGCGCTCAAATCAGTCATCACCCGACTCATGTAAAAAAGCCTGAATCGCGGCCGCCAATTCGTGGGGCGCTTCCAGTAAGAATGCGTGACAGGCCTGTTCAATCAGACCCACTTCAATATCAGGTAACAGTGCCAGCAGTGCATGGGCCGCTTCGGCAGGAACCAATCCATCTGTGCCTGCGAACAAATGCAGTTGCGGCCCATTGAACGCCTGTAGCGCTGGCCGCGTGTCCATTTGCTCAAGCAACTCCAACCCTGCCAGCAATGTTGAAAGCTGAGCTTTCGGCGCTCCACTCAACAACAACTGCGCCATTGGCCGCGGGTCGACCGCGCCTTGGGTACAGAGCAGAGAAAACCGTTTCAGGGTGGTATGGGGCGCATCACGAAAACCGCCGACAAAAGCCGCAAAGGTTTCGCTTGGCATCGCCGTGGGCCAATCGGGGCGGCTTACAAAACTCGGGTTGCTGGCCAGCGTCACAAGTCCGCAGCACCTGTCGGCACGGCGCGCTGCCAACTCACTGGCGAGCATGCCGCCTAATGACCAACCACCCAGCCAAACGTTGTCTGGCAATGTTGAATCGAGCTCATCGAGCCACTCATCCAGCTGCGCAGACTCCAGCACTGGCAGCGGCTCGATTTCGACCCGCAAATGTTCGTCCAGCCCACGTAGTGCAGCAGCCAATGGCTCTAACGGCGAGATGCCCAAACCCCAGCCGGGCAGCAAAATCAGACGGTCACGCATGGACGGGCTCCAGCTTGCGCCAACAATCATCGAGTGCGCTTAACAATAGCTGCACCTGGGCCTCTGTGTGAGCGGCCGACAACGTCACGCGCAAACGGGCGCTGTTCGCAGGCACAGTGGGCGGGCGAATCGCCGTCACTAATACACCGCGCTCGCGCAGCATGTTGGACATGCGAATTGCCCGATCACTGTCGCCAATCATGATGGGTTGGATCGGGGTAAAACTGTCCATCAGTTGCAAGCCGATCTGCTCGGCGCCACGACGAAACTGCGCAATCAGACGGTTCAAGTGTTCACGCCGCCAATGCTCGCTGCGCAGCAATTCAAGGCTTTTTAGAGTGGCGCACGCCAACGCAGGCGGTTGGCTGGTGGTGTAAATGTAAGGTCGGGCGAACTGGATCAAACTCTCGATCAGCTCTTCGCTACCCGCCACAAACGCACCGCTGGTGCCGAACGCCTTGCCCAAAGTGCCAACCAACACGGGCACATCCTGCGCAGTCAAACCAAAGTGCTCAACAATGCCACCGCCATTGGCCCCCAGCGGGCCAAAACCGTGGGCGTCATCAACCATCAGCCAAGCACCTTTGGCCTTGGCCTCACGGGCCAAAGCCGGCAAGTCCGCCAAGTCGCCGTCCATGCTGAACACGCCATCAGTGACCACCAGCGTGTTGGCGCAAGCCTTCTCTAAGCGCTTGCTCAAACTGGCCGCGTCGTTGTGCAGATAACGACTGAAACGCGCGCCGCTTAACAAACCTGCATCGAGCAAAGAAGCGTGATTGAGCCGGTCTTCGAGCACCGTATCGCCTTGGCCCACCAAGGCTGTCACTGCGCCCAAATTGGCCATGTAGCCATTGCTGAACAACAGCGCACGCGGGCGGCCAGTGAACTCGGCCAAAGCTTCTTCAAGTGCGTGATGGGGGCGGCTGTGGCCGATAACCAAATGTGAAGCGCCGCCGCCCACGCCCCAACGCGAAGCCCCGGCTTGCCAAGCCTCAATCACCTGCGGGTGATTCGCCAAGCCCAGATAATCGTTATTACAAAAGGCCAATAACGGCTGGCCGTCGACCACCACCTGCGGCCCTTGCGGGCTTTCAAGCAGCGGGCGCTGGCGATACAAATGGTCGGCACGACGGGCGGCCAAGCGAGCATTTAAATCAAAAGACATTGTGTAAAAGCCTCTTGTAGTCGCTGCCGCCGGCTGCGACTACAAAAACTACGTGGTTTAGACCGCTGCGTTGTAGAACTGCTCGCTGGACTTTTGCTCGATCAGGGCTTGCTCAATGGCGGCCTGATGCACTTCGTCGGCGTGCTCTTCGCGGGCTTCGGGCAAGATGCCCAACCGGGCAAACAACTGCATGTCTTTATCTGCCTGAGGGTTGGCAGTGGTCAGCAGTTTGTCGCCGTAAAAAATCGAGTTGGCGCCCGCCAAGAACGCCAGCGCCTGCATTTGCTCGTTCATCGCTTCACGCCCCGCCGACAGCCGCACATGGCTCTGAGGCATCATGATTCGCGCGACTGCCAGCATGCGGATGAAGTCAAACGGGTCAACATCTTCTGCATTTTCCATTGGCGTACCGGCCACCTTGACCAGCATGTTGATCGGCACCGACTCAGGATGCTCAGGCAAGTTGGCCAGTTGGATCAGCAAATTGGCGCGATCATCCAACGACTCGCCCATACCCAAAATGCCGCCCGAACAAATTTTCATCCCGGCATCGCGCACGTAACTCAGGGTTTGCAAGCGCTCGCTGTAGGTGCGCGTGGTGATGATGCTGGTGTAAAACTCAGGCGAGGTGTCGAGGTTGTGGTTGTAGTAATCAAGCCCGGCGTGGGCCAGCGCTGCTGTTTGCTCCTGATCGAGCTTGCCCAGGGTCATGCAGGTTTCAAGGCCCATCGCCTTCACCCCTTGAACCATCTGCAGCACGTAGGGCATGTCCTTGGCGGACGGATGCTTCCACGCTGCCCCCATACAAAAGCGTGTTGCGCCAATCGCTTTGGCCCGAGCGGCTTCTTCAAGCACCGCCTGCACTTGCATTAGCTTCTCTTTGGCCAACCCCGTGTTGTAGTGCCCCGACTGCGGACAATATTTGCAATCTTCTGGGCAAGCGCCGGTTTTGATCGAAAGCAGCGTCGAAACTTGCACCCGATTGGCATCGAAATGCGCGCGGTGAACGGTCTGCGCCTGGAATAACAGGTCATTGAACGGCTGGACGAACATCGCCCGAACTTCGGCTAAAGACCAATCATGTCGCAAGTTGGCAAAGGTGCTGGCGCTCATCGGCGTATCTCTTGTTTATGCTTTGACTTGAACCTGAAGCCAACGCTTCAGGCACGGCACGGATGCCCGGCATATTTAAGGATGCAACATGAGCTGTCAACCACAATGGATAAAGCAGGTTTACAACTGGCTATTTAATAACCAGCACTGTTTGCTCTGCGACGAAGCTACCGATACCTCTCTACCCATCTGCTCGCCGTGCGAACTTGAACTGCCTTGGCTGGGAGATTGCTGCCAGTGCTGCGCATTACCACTGCCCATGACCGGCCTGATCTGCGGTCATTGCCTCAAGCAACCACCTGCATTTCATACCGTGCATGCCCCTTGGGTTTATGGGTTTGCCGTCGACAGCCTGATCATTCGCTTCAAACACAACAGCAAATGGCCCTATGGACGACTTTTAGCCGATCTTCTCAGCCAATCATTGCTTGATCGTTTCAATTGTGGCGAAAAGCGCCCCGATCTTTTATTGCCGGTGCCGCTCTCTGTGCAGCGCCTGCGTCAACGCGGCTACAACCAGGCCGCGATGCTCGGACAATGGCTGCAACAGAGCCTCAACATTCCCTGCAATGATCAATGGCTGATGCGCGTCCTCGACACTCCCGCCCAGCAAGCCCTCGATGCTAAAACGCGCAAACGCAACCTGCTGCAAGCCTTCAGTTTGTCGCCCACAGCGCAGGTCGCAGGGTTGCACATTGCTTTGGTCGATGACGTGCTGACCACCGGCGCCACGGCACAAAGCCTCGCTCGCCTGTTGCTCAAGGCCGGGGCACAGCGCGTTGATGTGTATTGCCTTGCACGCACACCCAAGCCCGATGGGCCGCCTTGACGGCACGGTGTTGAGCAGGCACTTTCCGGGGCTCAACTCGCCTGCGAATCACGCCGCCATGCCGTTACCGACTTTGCTGACGCAACACATCGTTCGCCGCCCACACCGTATTGCGCTGCTGCAACACATTGCCGAGCAAGGTTCCATCACCCAAGCCGCCAAAAGCGCAGGCATGAGTTACAAAGCTGCGTGGGACGCCATCGATGAGCTGAACAATCTGGCGCAAACCCCGCTGGTCGAACGCAGTATCGGCGGCAAAGGCGGCGGCGGTGCGCGGTTGTCAGTGGCAGGCGAGCGAGTGCTGCGCCTTTATCAACGCTTGCAGCAGTTACAAAGCCAAGTGTTGGAGGCAACCGAAGACACCGAAGACCTCGGCTTGCTGAGCCGGTTAATGCTCCGAACCAGCGCCCGCAACCAATTGCACGGCACCGTTCAAACGATCACAAGCAGTGGTCACAACGACCTGATCCGTCTTGAACTGGCGGGCGGGCTGACACTTGATGCGCAAATTACCCGCGACAGCACTCAGCGACTGGAGCTGGCGGTTGGCGCTCATGTGGTGGCGTTGATCAAAGCCGGGTGGCTGCAATTGTTTGGCGCAGAACAAACTGCCAGCCCTGATCACAATGTCTTGAGCGGAATAATCGACCAGATCCTGCACGCGGAGAACGGCCCCAGCGAAGTCCGCATCAGCCTGCCTAACGGCCAAATTTTATGCGCACTGACAGAGCCGCAACAGCTCGAAACACTCGGTTTAATAATCGCCAGCCCAGTCCTTGTGCAGTTCGCGCCCTCGCTGGTGTTGCTCGGCACACAGGTGTAGCCACCTGCCTGGCTCTACTCGTCAAGGCTACGCAGGCCGTGCCCTTCGTGGGAGTTGCCAAAGGCTGCGATCTTTTGATTTTCAAAAGCAAGAACGCTGCCTGAAACATCCCTGTCACACCGGCTGATTAAGGTAACTGCCAAAACAGTCGCGAGCTAAGCCTGATATGCACCTATTAGAAGAAGAACAATCCACCGACCTTGAGCAGATCATTGGCCTGAGTCGTCGTGGCTTTATCAGCGCTGGCGCCTTGTGCGGTGCCGCTATGTTTCTGGGCGGTAATCTGTTGAGCCGCAGTGCGCTGGCCGCCAGTGTGAACGCTGCGTCCAGCCACTTGCTGGGTTTTGACGGCATTGGTGCCGCCACCACCGACACCCTCACGTTGCCACCCGGCTATCGCTCATCGGTATTGATCAGTTGGGGTCAACCGCTCACTGTCGGCGGCCCGGCGTTTGATCCCAGCGGTAATGGCAGCGCCAAAGCCCAAGAAGTGCAGTTCGGCGACAACAACGATGGCATGAGCCTGTTTGCGTTTCCTGACGACCCGAACCGCGCGCTTATGGCGATCAACAACGAATACACCAACTATCGCTACCTTTACGCTCACGGGGGCTTGCCCACGAACGCCGAAGACGTTCACAAAGCTCAAGCCAGCGAAGGCGTGTCTGTGATCGAGATTCGACGTAAAGGTGACGTCTGGCACTTTGTACAAGGCTCACCTTTTAACCGTCGCATCCACGGCAACACCCCCATCCGCCTCAGCGGCCCCGCGCAAGGTCATGCGCTGATGCGCACCCAAGCCGACAGCACGGGTTCACGGGTATTGGGCACGTTCCAAAACTGCGCCAACGGCAAAACACCGTGGGGCACTTATCTGACCTGTGAAGAGAACTTCACTGATTGCTTTGGCAGCTCAAACCCTGCGCAAGCCTTCGACGCCGCCCAAAAACGCTATGGCCCCGTAGCTGCCAGCAAAGAAATCAATTGGCACCTGCACGACCCGCGCTTCGATTTGGCGGTTAACCCCAACGAACTTAACCGCCACGGCTGGGTTGTCGAAATCGACCCTTTCGACCCGCAATCCATGCCCGTCAAACGCACTGCGCTGGGCCGCTTCAAACACGAAAATGCCGCTCTGGCACAAACCGATGATGGCCACGCAGTGGTTTACATGGGCGACGACGAGCGCGGGGAGTTCATCTACAAGTTCATCAGTCGCGACAAAATTGACGCGCAAAACCCCAAGGCCAACCGCGACCTGCTGGACCACGGCACGCTCTATGTCGCACGCTTTGACGCGGGCGACCACAACCCTGACCGATCCAAGGGTCAAGGCCAATGGATTGAACTGAGCCACGGCAAAAATGGTATCGACGCCAGCAACGGCTTCGCCAACCAGGCCGAGGTGCTTATTCATGCACGTCTGGCAGGCAGCGTGGTTAACGCCACTCGCATGGATCGCCCGGAATGGATCGTCGTCAGCCCCAAGGACGGTCAGGTGTATTGCACCCTCACCAACAACGTAAAGCGCGGCGAAGACGGGCAACCTGTTGGCGGCCCCAACCCCCGGGAAAAGAACGTGTACGGGCAGATCCTGCGCTGGAAAGCCCACAACGGCGATCATGGCGCGCACACCTTCGATTGGGACTTGTTTGTGGTGGCGGGCAACCCGGTCGTGCATGCCAAACAGCCCAAAGGCGGCTCGGCCAACATCACACCGCACAACATGTTCAACAGCCCGGATGGCATGGGCTTTGATGACGCCGGACGTTTGTGGATTTTGACCGACGGCGATGTCAGCAATACCGGCGACTTCGCCGGAATGGGCAACAACCAAATGCTCTGTGCCGACCCCGACACCGGCGAAATCCGGCGATTTATGGTTGGGCCTGTGGGGTGCGAAGTCACAGGCATCAGCTTCTCGCCCGACCAGAAAACCCTGTTTGTTGGCATCCAGCACCCCGGCGAAAATGGCGGCTCCACCTTCCCTGAGCACTTGCCCAACGGCAAGCCGCGCTCCTCAGTGATGGCCATCAGCCGCGAAGATGGCGGCATCATCGGCGCTTAAGCATCAGGCGGTGCGGCCTGCGATTTTTGAACTTTAAAAAGATCACAGGCTGCGCCAGCTCCTATCGGGTTTGTGCGTTAACATGCTTGGCCGGACGCGGCAGCCTGCTGCGCGCAGGAGTCAGCATGTCTCATCCGTTTGCAACACTTACCCCCGATCTGGTGCTCGACGCTGTCGAAAGCATCGGTTTTCTCAGCGACGCCCGCGTGCTCGCGCTCAACAGCTACGAAAACCGTGTGTATCAGGTCGGTATCGAAGACTCGGAGCCGCTGATCGCCAAATTCTATCGGCCGCAGCGCTGGACCAACGAAGCGATTCTCGAAGAGCACCGCTTTACCTTTGAGTTGGCCGACTGCGAAGTTCCGGTCGTGGCCCCGATGATTCACAACGGCCAAAGCTTGTTCGAGCACGAAGGCTTTCGCTTCACGCTGTTTCCTCGTCGTGGCGGCCGTGCGCCAGAGCCCGGCAATCTCGATCAGTTGTATCGCTTGGGCCAGTTGCTGGGGCGACTGCACGCTGTGGGCTCGACCAAACCGTTTGAGCACCGCGAAGCGCTGGGGGTTAAAAACTTCGGCCATGACTCACTCGCCACGCTGCTTGAAGGCAACTTCATCCCTCGCGGCCTACTCCCGGCCTACGAGTCAGTGGCACGTGATCTGCTCAAGCGTGTCGAAGATGTGTACGCCGCTACCCCGCACACCAACATCCGCATGCACGGCGATTGCCACCCCGGCAACATGATGTGCCGCGACGAGGTGTTTCATATCGTCGATCTCGACGACTGCCGCATGGGCCCGGCGGTTCAGGACTTATGGATGATGCTGGCCGGTGATCACCAGGAACGTCTGAGCCAGTTGTCTGAATTAATGGACGGCTACAGTGAGTTTCATGACTTCAACCCGCGGGAACTGGCGCTGATTGAACCTTTGCGCGCCCTACGCCTGATGCACTACAGCGCGTGGCTGGCCCGACGCTGGGACGACCCGGCATTCCCACACAGTTTTCCGTGGTTTGGCAGCGAACGCTATTGGGGCGATCAAGTGCTGGCCTTGCGCGAACAGTTGTCGGCACTCAATGAAGAACCTCTAAAGCTGTTCTAGCCCCTGTAGTCGCTGCCGCAAGTTACGAAGGGTTGCAACGCAACCTGTTTCTTGAATGCCCTGTAGCCTTTATCGCAGCCTGCGGCAGCGACTACACTGCCAGCCTCATTCGCCCACAGCACACGACACTTCTACAAAACCTGCTTACACTCTCAGGCCTCTTCTGTTTCTGTTAGATGCCTAAGCAAGGACTCCCCCATGCAAGCCGCCAACCCGCGTCGCGGGTACATTTTGGGCCTGAGCGCCTACATCATCTGGGGACTGTTCCCGCTTTACTTCAAGCTTCTTGCCAGCGTCCCCGCCGCAGAAATCATCGTTAACCGTGTGCTGTGGTCAGCGCTGTTTGGCTCACTGCTGCTGATGGTCTGGAAACACCCCGGCTGGTGGCGTGAACTGCGGGAAAACCCCAAACGCTTGGGCGTGCTGACCATCAGCGGCCTGTTGATTGCGGGCAATTGGTTAACGTACGTGTGGGCGGTGAATAACGACCGCATGGTCGAAGCCAGCTTGGGTTACTACATCAACCCATTGGTGAGCGTGTTACTCGGCATGTTGCTACTGGGCGAGCGCCTGCGCCGCTTGCAATGGCTTGCTGTGGGGTTGGCCGTTTTGGGCGTGGCGCAGCAGGTGTGGCAAATCGGGAGCCTGCCTTGGGTGTCGCTGGCACTGGCGATAACCTTCGGTTTTTACGGGCTGATCCGTAAACAGGCACCCGTCCAAGCGCTGCCTGGGCTGGTCGTCGAAACCTGGATTTTAGTGCCCATCGCCCTCGGCTGGCTGCTGATGCACCCCAACGCCAACACTGCTAATGCCCAATTTTGGACCAGTTCCGAGGCATGGTTGCTGGTCGCCGCAGGCCCCGCCACGCTGATCCCACTGGTGTGTTTTAACACTGCCGCTCGGCATTTGCCCTACACCACACTAGGCTTCATGCAGTATCTAGCGCCGACCTTGGTGCTTATTCAGGCAGTGCTGTTGTTTGGCGAACACCTGTCATCCAGCACCGTGGTGGCGCTTGCCTTTATCTGGGCGGGCTTGGTGGTGTACAGCATTGATGCGTGGCTCAACATGCGTCGCCGCGACTGATCAAAAAACGAACAGCAGGTTGTACGCCACACAGCGTATGGCCTGTAGCGTATGGCCTGTAGCGTTTGTTCCAAAGGTTATCCACAGGCGCATGCAGTGTTTCGTGGGATAACCTATAGCGCTATTGTTCTGTGCGTAACTTAAGGTCGACCAGCAGCTCATCGGCCAAGGTTTCCAGCCGCTCACGTAAAACTTGCAGTGAAAGCGTCAGCGGTACGGCCAAAATGGCCTCGGCATGAAACAACGGCTCGTTGCTCATGGGAGCAGGCGTAACGTATGTCAACAGCCGCTCCAGATTGACGTCATGCTCGGCCAGCACCCGCGTGATGTCACGCACAATGCCGGGCCGGTCATTACCGACCAATTCCATAGTGACGGGCTTCCACGTGCAGGACTGCTCAATGCCACTTTCGGCGACCACTACCCGAATCCCTTCAGCGGCCAGACTTTGCAATGCTTTGAGCATCTCGTCATAGGTTTCGGCGGGCACGCCCACGCGCAAAATACCGGCAAACTGCCCAGCCATGCGCGCCATACGGCTCTCCAGCCAATTACCGCCATGATCGGCGATACACCGTGCAATACGTTCCACTTGGCCTGCCTTGTCAGGGGCAAAGACCGTAATCACAAGATGGTTCATGGCGGCACACTCTTGTTAAGGGTCGATTGAGTATAGGTCGCCACCACGAACCTGTAGTTACTGCCCAAGGCTGCGAAAGATTACGGAACACCCCGTCTCTTGAAGGCCCAGCGGTCTTTATCGCAGCCTTCGGCAGCGACTGCACAGGTCAGACCAAGGCCCGCGCCACGACAAATTGTGTACTGTTTTTAGAATTATCTGGAACAAGCCGTGCATTTCTTGAGAACATCCCGTACTTCTACGTGACCGATAGTCAAAAATCGGTCGAAGAACGACGTGATTAGTCTGATTTTCACATCTGCAATTGATCATGTAGTATGCCGCAGCGACCACTACATAATTTGTCACAGGGTCGGTCAAGGCGTCTGCTATACCCGTACAACCCCGCCAGCATGAGCTAACGCGGTGTTTTAAGAAGCGCTCCAGGCTTTAAATAAAAATGAGTGAGGCAAGCAATGACTGAACACGTTCAAGTCGGTGGCCTGCAGGTCGCCAAAGTCCTGTTCGACTTCGTAAACAACGAAGCCATTCCCGGTACCGGCCTTAATGCCGACCAGTTCTGGGCCGGTGCCGATAAGGTTATTCATGACCTGGCACCCAAGAACAAAGCACTGCTCGCCAAACGCGATGATTTGCAGGCGCGGATCGACGCCTGGCACCAGGCTCAGGCCGGCAAGGCCCATGACGCCGTGGCTTACAAGGCCTTCCTACAAGATATTGGGTATCTGCTGCCAGAAGCTGCGGATTTCCAGGCAACGACGCAAAACGTCGATGACGAAATCGCTCGCATGGCTGGCCCACAGTTGGTGGTGCCTGTCATGAATGCGCGCTTTGCCCTCAACGCCTCGAACGCTCGCTGGGGTTCGCTGTATGACGCGTTGTATGGCACCGATGCCATCAGCGAAGCCGATGGCGCGGAAAAAGGTAAAGGCTATAACAAGGTGCGCGGCGACAAAGTGATCGCCTTCGCCCGTGCCTTTCTGGACGAAGCTGCGGCCTTGGCCAGCGGCTCCCACGTTGACTCCACAAGCTACGCCATTGTCGGCGGCGCCTTGCAGGTCACACTCAAGGGCGGTGCAACTACAGGCCTGCGCGATACCGCACAACTGATCGGTTACCACGGCGATGCTGCGGCCCCGACTGCCGTGTTGGTCAAACACAACGGCCTGCACTTTGAAATTCAGATCGACGCGGCCAGCCCAATCGGCCAGACCGACGCCGCTGGCGTCAAAGACGTTCTGATGGAAGCCGCACTGACCACCATCATGGACTGCGAAGACTCCGTGGCGGCTGTTGATGCTGACGACAAAGTGGTGATCTACCGCAACTGGCTCGGCCTGATGAAAGGCGACCTGAGCGAGCAAGTGTCCAAGGGCGGCCAAACTTTCACCCGCACCATGAATCCGGATCGTGAATACACCGCACCTAGCGGCGGCACCGTCAGCCTGCATGGCCGCTCGTTGTTGTTCGTGCGTAACGTGGGTCACTTGATGACCATTGACGCCATCGTCGACAAACACGGTAACGAAGTGCCCGAAGGCATTCTCGATGGGCTGATCACAAGCCTTGCTGCGGTGCACAGCCTGAACGGCAACAACACCCGTAAAAACAGCCGCACCGGTTCGGTTTATATCGTAAAACCGAAAATGCACGGCCCTGAAGAAGCGGCGTTCACTAACGAGCTGTTCGGGCGCATTGAAGACGTGCTGGCCTTGGCGCGCAACACCCTCAAAGTCGGGATCATGGACGAGGAGCGTCGCACCACCATTAACCTCAAGGCGTGCATCAAAGCCGCCAGCGAGCGTGTGGTGTTCATCAATACGGGCTTCCTTGACCGCACGGGCGATGAGATTCACACCTCGATGGAGGCTGGGCCGATGGTGCGCAAGGCCGACATGAAGTCTGAAAAGTGGATTTCAGCCTACGAAAACAACAACGTCGATGTGGGCTTGAGCACTGGCCTACAAGGACGTGCGCAAATCGGTAAAGGCATGTGGGCAATGCCTGACTTGATGGCCGCCATGCTGGAGCAAAAAATCGCTCACCCGCTGGCCGGTGCCAACACCGCTTGGGTTCCGTCGCCAACGGCGGCTGCATTGCACGCGCTGCACTACCACAAGGTAGACGTGTTCGCCCGTCAAGCCGAACTGGCCAAGCGTGCTCATGCCTCGGTCGACGATATTCTGACCATCCCGCTGGCCGTTAACCCGCAGTGGACGGCTGAGCAAATCCAGAACGAACTGGACAACAACTCGCAGGGCATTCTGGGCTACGTGGTGCGCTGGATCGACCAGGGCGTAGGTTGCTCGAAGGTGCCAGACATCAACGACATCGGCCTGATGGAAGACCGAGCGACGTTGCGTATCTCCAGTCAGCACATCGCCAACTGGCTGCGTCACGGCATCGTCAGCGAAACTCAAGTCATGGAAAGCCTCAAGCGCATGGCCCCCGTAGTAGACCGCCAAAACGCCAATGACGCGCTGTACCGTCCATTGGCGCCAAACTTCGACAGCAACATCGCCTTTCAGGCGGCGGTCGAACTGGTGATCGAAGGGACCAAGCAGCCTAATGGCTATACCGAGCCTGTGTTGCACCGTCGTCGTCGCGAATTCAAAGCCAAAAATGGCCTGTGAATAAGCGCTAACGCCCGCTAAACAAAAAGCCCTGATCATCGACGATGGTCAGGGCTTTTTTGTTCATGTGCTGCGGTGTGTCAGGTGTATGGGGTGGCCAAGCGTCCGATCGCAGCCTTCGGCAGCTCCTACAAAAGCCGGGATAACCGCCAATCCCCTGTAGGAGCTGACAAGGTACGCAGGCTGCGATCGGCTGCGCAGCAG
>NZ_JBUZPJ010000019.1:0-78504 GCF_055406205.1 Pseudomonas sp. E315
GGGAAAAATGTGTTGTGGCCGGACGCCGGCTGAGACATTTGAGGACGGAAAGAAAATCTGGCAGGCCAAGATGATCAACTGAATTTGACCTGACAGTCACGACCTCAAATCCTGTAACTGTCAGATGAAGTCTGAGCTTCTACAATTGATCCATGGTTTGTTAATCGTTACTGATAAGGATTTCTCAATAAAAAGGCGATCTCAACGGTTGCGAAGTTACTCATGCATCTGCTCCATTACCCATCTGAAGTTCAAGAGCCTGGCGCACCAACCCAATCACATATGGCAGGCCATCGAGTGAGTCCAACAGCACCGATACATCGCCATTGCCCCAGCGACCGAGCCCGGTAACGTCCTGACACAGCCCCTTAGGATCGTGAATCTGTGCAAACTCCATATTTAGCGCTAAGCGCAGGCGACCGACCTGGGGCACCACGTCGACAAAATTGGTTTCTGCCTTATACGCCACGTACAGCTTCAAAAACTCTTCATTCACGCATGGGTCCAACGCCAACACCGCAGTGCGGAAGGCTTCAAACAACTCCAGAGTCTTGCCGCCATGAAGCTGTGGGTGATCTTCAATGCTGTACCCCGTACCTTGGGACTTTTGCTGGTAGAGAGAAAGAATCTCGTCCTCTAGCAGCGGTGCAGGCCACACCTCCAGGGCATTGTTGGCTAGGCGTTCTGCCCGAGCCTTGATCTGGCATTCATTCCATTGAGGCAAGGTTCTGAGGTCAGCATTGAGCTTGAGCGGGCTGTCGCGAAAGCCGCCGGCCATGTCGCGCTTCTCGCTAAAGGTCTTGTCACTGTACTCGCTGTTGTAACCGGTTAGCGTAAGGTTACCCAAAGTGTGCAGCCAGGTTTCCTGAACCCTGGCCCAGTCTTCACCCAGCTCCTCACGCCAGGTGCTGGAGAGATTTTCATTTTGCGGCAGGATATGTTCGATGGTGTATTCATCTACTACTACCCGCTCTTTACGCCCGAAGTTCTCAAAGCGACGTAGCCAGTAACTGCGGCTGCGGAAGTAGTACAGGTCGCGGGTCTGAAAGTCTCGGCGAAACTCATCATCGGTGGGAAAACGCCGGTAAGAAGGTAGCGTGAGGAAATGCGCCTGTACGCTTTCCAGATAGCGATCCTTTTTCAGCGCCTTGGCGAAGGTCGAGAAGGTTTTGTTCATCGAGTTGGTGGGTACCGCGCAAATCGCCCGGCGGAATACGTAACCTTCGATCAGACGCACGACTTTGAGGAAGTCTTCCCGAGGCAGCAGATCATTGGCGTAGTCGTGATAGAGCTCCAGCAGAAACGGATAGGCCACATCCACTTTTAATTCACGCAAGTCGTGGAAGGCAACTTTCAGCTGCGGGTCGGTTTCCGACCCTAGGGCCATGGCACAGAAGTAGCGGGCGAAGTCGCGAATATCGCGCACCAGTGCCTCCACTCCCAAATTGGCAATTGCCGGTTTGCGGCTGTACAGCCGAAACACTTCGTAAATCTCATCTAGGCGCGGAATTTCCCCGGTCTTGACCGTCAAGTAATGACGCATAAAGCCGTCGAAGTACTGGCCGTATGCTTCCTGGCCAAACGCCAGCTCCATGGAGCGCCAGTATTCGTTGTAAAGCAGGGTTTGTTGGCTGGGCTCCAGGCCCATGAGAATGAAGTTACGAATCAGGTCGGCCTGGCTCAGCTTGCGGCCGGTGGAGTTCATGCTTTCGAAAATCAACTGCGGATTATCCCGCGTGCGGTCTAGGGCAATGTCTACCACCACCAGTTTCGCCAGGCCCTTGCACAGGGGCAGCAGGTTGTCGCCACAGGCGCGAATGAGCGATTGGAATAGGCCGAAGTTTTCCGCGATGCGCAGGGACTGCTCCTTGGGCGGATCACGTTGATCCACCAAGGCAATCAGCGACTGCTTGTCCGTTTGTGAGAGCAACAATTTGAAATGGCGATCGCCTTCTTCCTCATCGTTGATCAAGTACCAGTTGCGCAATTTGCGCGGTGCAAAGCCGTCCAGCGGTTCCCGCTCCCCCTGAGGGAAACCCTCTAGCGAGTGATGTAGGGCAGTGAGCAGCAGCGTCAGGGTGGTGAGACGCTGCTGTCCGTCAATCACCAGCAACGGTTCGACGCTCATCAGGTTCGACAAGCCTTTTTCCACGTACACGATGGAGCCGACGAAATGCGAGGTCACCCGATCGTCCTGGCCGGCGCGCAGTACGTCGTCCCAAAGCTGCTGGCATTCATCCGATGTCCAGGAATAGGTGCGTTGGTAAATAGGGATGACGAATTGCGGGGATTTCTTAAGAAAATCCAGGAATTTGGCTTCTGAAGCTTTCATTTCGACATCCTTGAAAAATTACATCCGCGTCGAGCTGTGTGCTCGGGCAAGGGGGTGAAACCGGTCAGCAGGATACAAAGTGCCAGCATTTCGCGCATCTCTATCTTTCTTTCACCTAACCAGCTCTAGAGGGATCACATTGGCAATGTGGAAGAAGTTTTTACATTGAATTTTCCTGATCGCGAGCCAGGAGTAGTGCTGATATCGGTGACCCAATCGCTAAGCACATTTCTGATATTGTGTAGTGTCACGACCATGACGTAAGGGGGCATTTTTTCCGATCTGCAGCGCCAAATTTACGTTCCGTTGACTCAATACTAAGTAACCACTCCCCCAACCTCCACATTCAACCCGGCTACCTGACCCTAGATGCTGAGCTCTCGATTCTCTTCGGCGTCAACAACTGGAACAAGTAGGTGCGCTACACCGAAGTCGGTTTTGCCAATGGGAAAAAGCATTGCCGAGCGTGCGATCAGACTTTTTATTATTGGACGCAAGAACTTGTTCAGCAACACGCCCGAAGGCTCAAAGGCCAGGAGCCCTGTTCGTGGTTGTACCGCAACCTTGAGTGACTGCCCCAGGAAATTTAGGTTGAAGAGTACGAAGTGTTGTTGTCGTATAGCTGCGCGCCGTAAATACCACCATAGCCATAAGCTCTTGTCTCGAATTAGGTTCTATGGAGCAACTTCTAAACGTTTTAGAACGCGAGGAACGGAGGCATTAGCTTTTAGTAGGTTTAGCAAGAGCTTTTTCTAATTTCTTGACAGTGCCCAGCCGCTATTTCAAACTAATCAAATAAAGGATGTAGCCACTCCAGAAGCCATGTTTGCGGCAAACATCTTGAGAGCTCCCGGCCTAGAAATTAAACGGCTTTCGATCTGAATACCCACGATTTGCACCGCCCCCACCACAACCTTTTCAAAGATTGTGCAAGTACCTACGGGCTGAGGGGCATTATCTGGCTGTGCGGGATAGGCTAGTGCCACCAAGTTGCATCTAGTTGCAGTGGAAAAGGCTAGAGCTTCGTAGATGTCAGCCTCACTGATCCGAAACTGTCCCTTCTCCACATGCCCCTTGTACTTGGCATCCAGCAGGATCCTAGGCCTTGTTCCATGAGACTCAATCACACAGTCTGGATAAACTGAAAGCTGGCTGACTGCCCCAGTATCCATCTTTGTCTTGGAACCCAAGGGATAACCATGCTGGGAAACTACAGCGTTGCGACCGAATCCCAATCGCGCGGCCAACGTTAACACGTCCTCCCATACGCGCCATGTTTTCACTAAATAACCAGGTGCATGGGCCTGCCCCTGCTTATAGTTAAGCCCCAGGCCTCCAAGAACATCTACAGACAGCTCATGCAGCGGCTTCCATGCTCGGTGACGAGCAGGAATAGGGTTTCGACGATTAGAAGCTAAGTTCTGAGGCGAAAGGTCCTCAATTAAACGTACCAGAGAACTTGCAACCGCGGGGTCACTTACTTCAGGAAGTAACACCTTGGCCGCTGCGACGATGTCCCCGTTCCAATAGTTTTTACGATCAAACCGGATGAGTTCTTGTTCAAAGCCATCAGGTGAAGGAAAGATGAGCTCTACCGGATCAGGATCCCCATCGATGAAAAAGTCTGCTTCACGCACTCTCCGATAGCTGCGTAGTGGCCGACGTTTATGGGCCTCGTACATGCTAGTGATGGAACGAGCGACTAAAGTTGACAAATCCCTTGGAGTACCACCTGAAGCTGATAATCGCTCGGAAGCCAAGAGCCGCCCATGTCGCGAAAGGGTAGAGAGGAAAAAGAAATCCTCGCGCCACGCAGCATCTCTGTCATCGAGCCCCAAAAACTTAGGCGCAACCTCTAGCTCCAGTGAAGGAGCCAAGCGGATGAGGCCTGCAAAATCGATTGCACGTGTCCCCTTGGTGCTCACGATAATGGGGTTATAGTTCAGCCTCAGACTTGACGCAGCACGATTCCCTGCCTCCAATAAAAGGCTGTTGGCTTTTGCACGATCTAGTCCAAGCGCATCAGCAATCGCACGGCTCAGGTCAACCGGCGTACCGTACTCAATGAGGGACAGCCTTGTTCGGATGAGAGCCACGCGCTACTCCCTGGGATGAGCAAATGCTCTGAGAGTTGCGTAGATATTGTCTTCGGCAAAATTCGTGGGCCCTTCAAGACGGAAGCGCAAGTCATCCGCAAAGGTAGTCTCGATGAGTTTGAATGGATTATAGACGGGTCCATCAAGCGCATTAAGAACTGCGGCAATGCCTCGAGTATCCCCGAAAAACACCTCTTCCACGTGTGCACGCACCTTTGCCCAACCTATACACAGCGTGCTCAAAGTTTCGCTTAGGCTCAGTGTTTGCGGGCTCACATCCGACATTAGTACGCCATGTCCAATCTGAAACTCAGGGCCACGCCCCAAGGTAATCTGCGCGTTGACAGAAACCCAGGCGCGAACCGAGCCCTCCAAGGCAACACTCACGTTGGTAGGCGCATCAGGCAATGCGTCGGCCCCCTCTTCACCTAGACCATAAAATGTCCGTAACACCGCTTCATCGGGCTCCAGACGCAAAGGCTCCCAACGACGCAAGAACGCCACATCCAAGGGTTCTACAGACGCATCGGCCTGATTCATAGCTGCCAGAATGTAGAGGTCATGAGGCAAAGCATACTCAATCACATCCCCAGAGACGGGATCGAGCATTTCAAAAAATTGCGTTTCGGCACGTTTGGCGCCATCAGAGGCCAAACGTTTGTCGGACTCAATGGCCACGATGGCACCACCAAACACCTGCACAGCAGGGCCCCGGTTAATCTCATCGATAATCAAGAGCGCGGCCCCGGCGGCGCCCTTCGCATGCTCACTGGCACGGTAGAGGGTGCCTTTTACGATGGTGAAATCAGGGGCACCTGCCACCTTGTTAACTGCTGGCGTTATACCCGATAAAAAATCGCGATACTTGGAGTTCTGATGAAAGACCGTTCGAAAAACTTTACGATCCATCTTAGTGGGTGCGGGGATCTCTTTAACAGCTCCGGCAGCGGGTGGGATTGGGATGCCACCCAAAGGATTGAGCCTCGGAGCGCCACCTGCGGGAGCAAGGCCGAAGGCCGTTTCAAAGGCCAATGCGACCTCTGCCAGAAGCTTCGATTTGCCTGTGCCAGGAGCGCCCGACAGCAGTACGTTGCGCGAGCGTGCCAGTAGCTTTAATGCCTTCTTGCAGCCTTCACTTGCCATTGCAAAACCTACGCGATTTTGTGAAGTCGATGTAACCAATCACAGCCCGGTTCGCAGCTCGCCGTGCATCCAAACAACTCAGTAGCTCTTGAGCCACTGAAGGATCCCAAGCTCCCTTTACTCGAAGAGTCGATTCTTCTGCGAAGTGTGGCCACACAGATTGATCGTGAAGCTGAATCAAGAGCAGCAAAACGCGGTTCCCCACGCCACCTCGTGGTATTCGATCTGTATCAAAGCATGAGAATTTCGGCACCTGAGAAATCCAGCCTTCAGTCGGCCGAGACCTCGTAGGCGACATAAATTCGGCTGTTCTTGATACAACCTGTGTTGAGCCTGGATCTCGCCAAAAGAAGGCCCCCTGATGCACTACTTTATCTCGCCGAAGTATTTTCTCTGGAAAAATCAATTCTACCGCTGGCAATACCGACTCATAGGGAAACCGAAAATCTCGGGCTCCTCCGCCAGAAGCTGAGTCATTCGACTCTGCATCGGCTTTCCTTCGATCACCCTCAACAATCTCTTTGTAGAGAATTCGGGCAACGTGCCCCGCCTCACTAGCCATGACTTTTCGTTCCTTGTTCGATTTCCTCGCCTCCTAGGGCGAGCTCTGAGGGCACATAAGCCATAGCCCCCAATGCACGTGCCTCTATCACGCGCTGCGACCAAACTGCAGACTGGCTTCCTGTGCGCTTTGCCATTGCAGCCAAAACGCTATCTACGGTAATTGTGGACTTAGCCTCGCCAGGCAATCTTACCTGTCCACGATCAAGAAGCGGGAAGTCTTGGAGCACTAGTTCCATGTCCTCTAGACATAGCGCATATGCCACAGCCACCTCCGCATCAATCTCCCCACGAAGATGCGCCATGCGCTCGTAGGTTTCACGGCTAGCACCGGCAGTATCCAGTTTACGTAGTTCGCGTGCAGCACTCACCAGCCTCTTCCAAGGCAAGCCGTCTTTGGCAAGTTTTGGCATGGGCACGCTTTGCAGCAGAAAATAGTTCACGGTAGTAGTAAGCACGCGCCGAAGCATCCAATCAAAGGCAAAACTGTTGGCGATGGATACCCATACAAGCAACCGTTCTTCCGAAGGGTCCTCAGGGAACAGGATCGTAGGCACCTTGTTGCCACAGATCACCCCGGCAGGAATTAATGAGGCCATTAGCGAGCGCTCATTGGTCTGACCCGCGATGTCGCAAAAGCCAACCCGCACCACGTCCATACGGTGCTGATTCGCACGAGGCATATCGGAGGGGCGAATCCAAAACTGGGGAGAGAGGAGTGAGCCTCCAATGGAATAGGCCTCCCACAACGCACTGCGACCGCTGCCAGACACGTGCCCCTTAACGCCAAAACGATGCGCTTGCACCATGCGGCCCTCCACAAGTGGAAGAGCACCAAGTGTTGGACGAGCCAGGAACTTTTGGCGTTCCTTGGTCATATCAACTTCACGGCAAAACTTTGGGGTCCAGCCATAGCCAGGCTCCTCCCACGAGATACCTGCTTCTCCAATCTTCGAGAAGAGCCTCCATTCGGACACGCTACGAACCTCAGGCAGGCTCAAATCGTCTCGAACCCTCGCCAGTGCTGTTCGGCCAATGGCAGCGGTTCCCGTGATTTCCAAGCCCGTAGGGGTGCCTCGTTCGTGCAAGAGGGTGATGGGTTCACGCTTACTTTTTTCAGAGCCCGCCTTCGTGAGAGCCACGGCCAAAAATTTAAAGCGCGTATCGATGGCAAAGAACCGTGCACGATTATCGATGATAGACAACGACACACTTTGGCTCGCATCAAAAATCTTCTGGCGCATGGTTTGAGTACCTTGCGAGCGAATAAGCCCGCCAGGGATCAATGCAACCACCACACCCTGACCTTTGCAGAGCTGAAAGAAGAGGTCAGTGAAAGCAATGTAAAGATCGGGCTCCCCATTACCTAAGTTAGGGTAGCGGACCAACAGGCGTCTAGAGTAGATCGCTATCTCATCACGCTGCTGGGCAAACCTCTTTTCATCGAACCCATCAATTTGGGCCCCATAGTGGCGCTTGGTGCCAGAGGACTTCAAGAACTCATGCCGTGATAGTTTGACCTTTTCCCAAGGTGGGTTGCCAATCACCGCATCAAACCCCTCAGGAGCCATATCGGTCCAGACCTTGCGCTCAGCCATCAAGCTGTCGCCGCAGAACCAACGTGCACGCATAGCTTTAAGAGCCGATACGTCATCAGTGAACGACGCAAGCGCGAGCAATGCCGCACGCAAAGAGTTCTCCGAAAGATCCGCGGCACAAACACCGTGAGCCAGCCAATATGCCGTCTTGGCTCGGTCCAACCCACACACTGCATGGGTCAGTGCTGCCAGCAAAATTCCAGCACCACTCGCAGGGTCAATCACTTTGCTCTTGTGTGTGAGCTTGGGAGCAGCAAGCTTAGCCAAGCGAGTAGCCAGGCGAAAGTCTGTGTGATATGCGCCCGTGTTCTTTCGATCTTGTTCGTGCAAGACTTCACGTGCCAAGGCACTCAGTGCCATAGCAGGATGAATCGGCGAGCGCTCAATCGCATTTGCCACTGGTGTCGCAATCTCTAAGAGCTCTGCTGCTGAGTGCTTACTCTTAACCCCAAAAGCCTCGTGAAACTCCGCTAGGTCAAACCCCCCAAAACGCGCTGAAGCAGCCTCCAAAATTTGCAGCCGAAGCTCAAAGCTGTCAGGACCACAACCTCTGCCAACAGTCGCTGTGAGAGCTGCTTCTACTGGGGCTAGATACTCTGCTTCAACGGGACGAGGTGCACTCATGCAAAGCTCTCCAAGAGTATGGGTTTGGTGACCGTAACAACCTTAGGTTGAGCTTCGGAAAGCTTGGCCGTAGTACGTTCAACGGCAACCAAAAATTCGTTCACGTCAGACGCAGTGCTGCTAGCCACCTTATTAGGGCGGTATCGACCAATGGCACCAAGAGGATGCATAGTGAACACGCCGATCTTCGAAAGCTCAGCCTTAATGTCAAGCATGCCAATGTGACCTTCACTGCTGTATGAGAGCAACACCTTTTGAGCGCGCAAGCCATGCACGAGGCGCGAGAGCGTTTGAAGTGCACGGGTCTTGTAGCAAAAATCCGAAGCTAGGCTCTTCCAAGGTCGAAGCCCCGCAACACCCTCGACCTCAGGCTCATCACCCAGGGCCACTGTTTCAAGGATGTGGTAATAGCTCGCGTACTGACGCTTTGTGTAAGGGGGGTCTAAATATACTAGGTCATGCGCAGCATTCGGCACGTCGAACACATCGCCCACCGTAGCCTCAACAAGCACGCTACTATCTTTAAGGTCACGGCAGCGCATAGCAATTTTGTCTTGCGATTGGCTGGTCCACTTGGAGAGGAAGCAGCCAAAGGTACCAGCGATGTTAGCCACTCGATTTAAAGCGCCAAAGAGATCTGCTATGAGCAGGCGCTCTTCTACCTCATTGATGGTCCCAGCCTCCACCCAATCAGCGATCAGCGCGCGCATGGCGTCGATTCGTGCTGCGTTTTCTTGGGTAAAGTAGCGCCGCTCAAGCCCGCACGTTTCGACCGATGCAGGGCTGTACTCGCGCCACATAAAACCATGCTTAGCGTTGGTCGCATTGAGCTTGGCAATGGCCTTGGTGTAGCCACCCAGCTTCTTAAAAGTTGCTTGATCGCCACTGATCAATCGTGCTCCCGCGGAAATCACCGCGGAACGCAAACTGTCATTGATACGCACGTTCCATCCTAAGCCAGCAGCAGCCTCAGCCACCACACCAGTGCCACAGAAGCCGTCCACAAAGAATGCGCCCGGTTTAGGGGGGCCCATGTGTGCTTTGATCTGACCGATGAGCCTGGACTTGGAGCCGATGTATCGGAAAGTCATACTCCGGCTCCCGCATTCGCTCTACTTTCTGAACGCCTACGCTTTGGAACTGGAGAATTAACTTTATGGCCAGTAAGGGTGATGCCTTGGCGGCCGCAGTAGTCACCAAGTAGCACTTCTAGCATGTTAACCATGCTGCGCTGTTCGCGAGCTGCGGCCTCCTTTAATGCTTTTTTGAAGGCCGGGGAAACTCGAAGGTTCAAGGTCTCGCTTTTGGTGTCAGTAAATCGCATACGGCCGCCTCGCAACTGTCTGTGCAATTGCGTTATTGTACATGCATCCAGCAGTCTGTCACCCCCTTAATAGAAATCAAATAGTTATACCGGATCGCGTCCCGGGGAGTGGCGTAACGGATCAAGCCGAAGGCGTCCTACGATGAAAGGAGGATGGCCATCGTGGCGCTTTGCGGAGATCTACCACTCACCAGAAAGAAGATTTCGGCCAAGCTCACTCTCATATTTACCGAAGTGACTGAGAAAGGAGAGAGGAGCTGATCTCTTCAATCAAATGATGCGGTTGTCGCGGACCGGCCAATGAGATTAATGACCAAGGTAATACCCTCCCTGATCGACTGCCGGAGGGCATTGATCCTACCGCCGTTGATTAACACAAAGTACGTAAACCTGGCGCATCTTCTCGCCGACGTAAGAATCGCTGTCGCTGCGCACATCCATGACGGGCTGCTCTAAATCCCGCGACTCGACCAGAGCAGGTCAAAAATCACGAAAGAAACAGTGCCCGCAGTGATGGCAAAACGCCCCGCAAACGGATATAAATAGAGTAGCCAGATCGAGAAAAATACCCTCACGCGTTAGAAGCTAACGCTACGTGTTTTTGAAGTTAGGGACCGGGTCGGTCGAAAAAGACGAAAAAGGAGTTCAGTTTTATGGCTAACGCAGCAGGACAGGTTGCTCGTATTCTGTACAAAGAGATAGTTCCTGGCGATCTTCGCAAAATCAACGCGGAATCCAACGATGCGGATACAGGAGGCGGGGCCCGCGATTTTCGCTTCGGCGCATATCCAAACATTTCCGCCATCGTACAGCAGATGTTTCCGAACCAAACCCAGGAGAACAGGCGCCGAAACAGTGTCGTTGTACCCACCACGATCTACTCAGGAATTTTTCACTGGGTGGACCAGCTTGGCAGGACATTCAGCGCTACCTCTTACTTTGAACCACCTACAGATGCCCGACCGTCAGAGGGACGAATTACTAGAGTCCATGAGCAACCATGCCTGGCGGTTAATCTAATTTCCGCGTCGACTCCAACAAATCGCACCTTCCTACTTTTGATCCAACTTGTCGACGGCACAGTATGGCCTCGCTACGTTGAAGAGCAAACTCTCCGCACCGCGGGATTATTGCCTCCCCAAGTAGCCCAACAGATGCTCCAATGCATAGACGCCCCGCGTCGAGCGGATCAAGTAATCATCGGCTTCTTTGACTTCGTAAACGGCGGTAACTATTGTAATAGCCGCTAGTTTTACATTGATTTCCTCAGCGCCCTAAAGCTCATTCTTGTCCAAGCGGGTCGCATGCGAAGTGGGCTGCTGGGGCTTCCGAGACGGGCTCGAGGCAAAGTACGATTGTTGTAGATAACGCCGTGAGGGGCCCAATGTGAGCATCTCGACATAGTTTTTTGCAAGCTTGCGGTAGTAGGTTTCCAGGCGGCTGTCCGCCAATCGGCTGACAGCCGTTAAATAACGCTCCGCTACCAGTATTCAGGTTTTTCGAAGCCGCACGGCAAACCAGGTTTCAGTTTGCGCTTCAAGCCTAGGTATTTCGTACTAATGTATTGGCTGGAGTAAACAGTATTCCATTAGGTATTCCAACAAAGAAACTGAGTCTTAGCTTTTTGCGGAAAGACAACACGTTACAGCTCGAATTCAAATTACCCCGGCCCTAAAGACGTCCACGGACGTCTTTTTTTGTGCCTTAAATCCAGTGAATACAGGGCATTAGCGGCTATAGCGATCTCTAGAGCTTTTTGGAGTTCTTGGGTTGCAAACTTAAATGGCTGGGCCATCGTGCAACACCCGGCATGAAATCAGGCTTAGTCAGAGCGCTCAATCTGGTTGAAAACCAAGCTGAGACCATGTGCCGTTTAGGGCGTGAAGATGTGTACATCGCGGGCGTTGACCGTTTTAGGCAGTAAGCCTTCGCGGTAGAACGCGTCGGCAATTTTCTGTTGTTCACCAAGTGCCTCCAGTTTCACGGGGCGTATGGCGTAACTGCGGCGCTGGTTGGCTTGTAATACGGTTGCGACTTCCAGGTTTCCCCACAGCCGACCAGTAAACCGATAAGACGTTTAGGTGAAAACGACATCACTAACTCCGTTAAAAATTAAGTGCGTTCTGTCGAAAGCTATTGAGCGGCGTTTAAGGCGGGGATGCTAAACCCGCTGGCAAAGGTGCTTTGCACATTTAATGGCGCGGCGATCAACTGATGGGCGTGGTAGAAATCGGCGGTGGCTTGTTGCTGCTCGATGGTGGCCGGATCAATGGCCTGCCAGGCTAATTGGCGCCGGGCAAAGGACAATTTGGCCGCCTCCTGAGGGAAGCCGATGATCTTCGCCAACGTTGCTGAGTAAGCATCAACATTGTGATTAGCCCAGACTTGCGCCTGACTTAAACGATTTAAATAGTCCTGCAAGGCCCGGCGTTTTTGCGGATCGTTTAGGGCCGCATCGGTGGCGGCTAAAAAGCTGTTGCCTGACCACAAGCCGCGCCCATTAATCAGCACTTTATCTCCGGCGATTTCAGCGAGCGCGGTGTAGGGTTCCCACGTTGCCCAAACGTCCACCGAGCCATTCGCCAGCGCCACTTTGGCGTCCACCGGGCCAAGAAAGCGAAAGCTCACATCCTTTTCAGTCAGCCCAGCGTGTGCCAAGGCTTTCAATGCCACGAAATGGCCGATTGAGCCCCGTCCCGTGGCGATTTGTTTCCCTTTGAGGTCTTGGGCTGTTTTAAGCGAGGAGCCTTCGTTGACGATTAAAGCGGTGCCGAAAGGATCAGATTTATCCACAGCAATGGCTTTTACCTGCGCACCCGCAGCCAGTGCAAACAACAAAGGAGCATCACCAATAATGCCGGCATCCACAGCACCTGCATTTAATGCTTCGGCCAAGGGTGCCGCCGCAGGAAACTCCGACCACTGAATCTCGTACGGCAAATCTTTAAGGGCATCGGCGGCTTCAAGCTGCGCACGCATGTTGCCTTTTTGATCAGCAATTTTGAGTTGCACAGGCGGGGCGCTTAACGCCCAACCGCTATAGCCGATGATCAACGACAGGCTCAGTTTTACGAGTAGTTTCATGGTGATTCCTTGAATCAGAGTGCACCGCGGATGCGCACAGACGCCATACAGACGAATGTGCGCCAGTGCTTAACCCGCTTTGGATTGGCGGATGGCTTGGGTTTTCGCGCGGATCAATGGGATGAGCTCTTCGCCATAGGCGCCAGCATCGTTGAGCGGATCAAAACCGCGCATCAGGATGTGCTCCACGCCCAAGCGGTAATACTCGGCGATGGCCTCCGCGACTTGTTCGGGCGTACCCACCAAGGCAGTGGAGTTCTGCCCACCGCCCACCAACTTGGCGATGCCAGTCCACAAGCAACTGTCCACCCGCTCGCCGAGTTTGGTGGTTTCCATCAAACGTTTGGCCCCTTCACTCTGCGGCTTAATGGCAAGAGCAGGCCCTGTTGCACTCTGCCGCTCGCGGGCTTGCTCAAGGATTTCATCAGCCTTGGCCCAAGCCGCTTGCTCGGTGTCGGCAATGATCGGGCGGAACGATAGGCTGTAACTCTGTTGACGCTTGCGCTGCGCGGCCAACGCTTTGACACGACTGAGGATTTCGCGGGTTTGTGCCAAGGACTCGCCCCACAGCATGTACACGTCAGCATGCTTGGCCGCTACGTTCAGTGCCGCCGGTGAGGCGCCGCCAAAGTACACAGGGATGTGTGGGCGCTGCGCGCATTTGATCTGCGAGAAAGCTTGCTCAGCCTGATAAAAGTGCCCGTCATGGTTGAACGGCTGCTCTGCGGTCCACACGTGCTTGAGTACATCCAAATACTCATCGGTGCGTGCGTAGCGCTGGTCATGCTCGCTAAAGTCACCGTCCTTACGTTGCTCGCCGTCGTTACCGCCGCTGACCACATTGATGGCCAAGCGACCATCCAACAAATGGTCCAGTGTGGCCAGCTTGCGTGCCGCCAAGGTTGGCGCAATAAAACCGGGACGATGGGCCAGCAGCAGGCCGAGCTTTTTGGTTGCCAGACCCGCCAACGCAGTCACCAGAAAGCCGTCTGGCTGATCTGACCAATAGCCCACCAGCACACGGTCAAAACCGGCCTGTTCGTGGGTTTGGGCGAAACGGGTGATGTAGTCCTTATCCAGCACTGGACCGACAGGCGCGATAGTTTCCGAGCTGAGGCGGTGACCGATCATGCCGAGTATTTCGATGCTCATGGGGTTGTCCTTGTGTTTACCAGTTTTTACCGAGGCCCAGCAGTTGCATGGCTTCTTGGCGCAAGCGCACCAGCTCGGGCTCATCGCGGTGACGTGGGTAGTCCAGATCAAGTTTGAGCTGCGCAATGATGCGCGCTGGTCGCGGGCTGAAGACCAGTACGCGATCACACAGCAGCAGCGCTTCTTCTACATCGTGAGTCACCAGCAACGAGCTGTAACGACGGGCCTGCCACAGGCGGATCAGCTCGCTTTGCATGGTGATGCGCGTCAGTGAATCAAGCTTGCCCAAAGGCTCATCAAGCAACAGCAACCGGGGTTCGTTAACCAAGGCACGAGCGAGCGCAGCACGTTGTGCCATGCCACCCGATAACTGATGGGGGTAAGCGTTACGGAATTCCTGCAAACCCACAGTGGCGATGGCTTCATCGACGCGGGCATGTTCCTGGCCAAGCAAGCCGCGGGCTTGCAGGCCCAGCGCTACGTTTTGCCACACGGTGCGCCACGGGTAGAGGGTCGGGTCTTGAAACATCAGCACCCGCTCAGGGTTCGGCGCGCCAATGGCTTGGCCGTCTGCCAGCAGTTGGCCTTGCAGTGGCGTTTCCAACCCGGCAATTAAACGCAACAAGGTGGATTTGCCGCAGCCGGACGGGCCCAGTAATGCCACGCTTTCACCGGCCTTAAGCTGCAAGTCCACCTGATTCAAAACTGGGAGGCTGGTTTTGCCCAGATCGAAGGCATGACTGACGCCGCGAATGTCCAGCGTCAGCCCGTGGGCCAACTCACGAACAGGATGTGGGCTTACCATTGCACGGCTCCCTTTTGCCAAGACAAGACACGCGAACGCACGAAAAACAGCAGGCTGATCAGCCCCGAACAAAGCAGCGCCATGACAATCAGCGCGGCGTACATGTTGCTGTAGGCAGCCCAGCCTTGAGCCCATTGCAGATACCAACCAAGGCCAGCTTTAACACCCATCATCTCCGCCACCACCAGCACCGAAAAGGACGCGCCCAACCCCATAAACAAACCGACAAATACATGCGGCAGTGCTGCCGGGATGGCGACCCGAAAGATCAGAAACCTTTCACTGGCCCCCAACGTGCGGGCTACGTCGTAATAGGCTTTATCGACACTGACGACACCAGACCAAGTAAGAATCGTGACCGGAAACCAACTGGCCAATGCAATCAAAAACACGCTGGCGCTAAAGCTCGATGGGAAGATAAAAAAGCACACCGGCAGCAACGCCGTAGATGGCACCGGCCCGAGCAAACGCAGCACCGGATGCACCCAGTAACCAATGCGCTGCGACCAACCAATGGCTACACCACTGACAAACCCGGCGCTGGCGCCAAGCACGACGCCCAAGCTGAGCAACCACAGTGAGTGCCAGAGACTTTCCCATAGGCGCGGCCAGTCTTCGGCATACACCTCGATCAACGCTTGCGGCGGGGCAAAAAATGGCACGGGTAACAGTGCAAACTTAGCGGTGAGCAGTTGCCAAATGGCCAACAACACCGGTAACGCGATCAGCCAAGGGCCGCTGCGTTGCGCCTGTTTACCAAGGCCACTCAAGGCCCATACCGCGAGTAGTAAAGCTACCAACCAACTGGCATTGCTTAATGCCTGACTGTAGGGCCATGCGCGTATGGCATTGGGGAGTTGACTGACCAGCAGGGCTTCGCCCGCCCAAGCCGCGGCGGCAATCAGCCCTACTCGCCAAGGCCTAAAGCCAAGCCTTGGCAGCGGACGACTTAACTCAGCTGAATACGTCGGCATGGATACTCTCCGCAAACTGGAAAGGCTCAGTACTGGCACGCAGCACCTCGATGTTTTTCAAGTCGCGGGCGTACACCGCCATTTCGACTTCGAAGGCCTTGCCAACTGAGTAATGGTTGTGGGAATGCTCGCCGAGGATGCCGCGTATTTCCTCAACGCTGGTGTTCAAGGCATATTTCTGGAACAGCTCAGCAACCACTTGTGGGTTGTTGGCGGCCCAAGCGTGGGCTTGCAGGATGGCGTGGGTAATGGCTGCGGCGACGGGTTTCTCATCACGAGCCAACTTGCCGCTGACACCGACCACGCAGCAGCTCAAGTTGGCGTATTCATCGACCATGTTGGTGGCGATTTCGCGCTTACCGGGTTGATCACGCAGCCGGTACATCATGGGGTCTGAGCCGCTGGCGGCCTGAATCTCACCTTTTTCAAGGGCCGTGCCCAGCAAGTCGGCCGGGTACAGGCGCCAGTCCACATCACGGTTAGGGTCAACACCGTTGCGTTTGAGCATCAGCGAGAAGAAGTTTTTATCCGGGCTGGCCATGTCGGTCACACCGATGGTTTTGCCTTTTAACGCGGCAAAATTCTGTGGGCCATCGGTGTTTCCAATCAAGCGCAAGCAGCCACCGTGAGTACCGGCAGTCAGCTTGACATCAAAGCCCTGCTCCAATGATTTCAGCCAACGCAGCGCCATGCCGGTGGCGGCATCGGCTTTACCGGTCGCCAAAGACTCGAGCAACACTTCGGTGGAGTTACCGAAGTTAACGAACTCCACCTCCAGATTGTGCTGCTTGAAAAAGCCTTGGCTGTCGGCCACGGCAACAGGCGCCAGGCAGATGGCGTTAAGGTTGGTGGCCAACCGAATTTTGCGGGGTTCAGGCAACGCCCACGCATTGCTGTTCAGGTCGAACGCGCTCGCAGGGGCGGCTTCTGGCGCGTGATGTTCATGGCCTTCCTGAGCTGAAGAAAAGCGTGAAAAACCGGCACCTGCGGCCAGCGTGGCCCCCATTTGCAGCATGCGGCGACGAGATAACTGAGCGTTGAATGTCATGCTGGCAGATCCTTATTGAGCACAGAGAGGAGCAATGCGGTTTGACCTGAACTCAGCAAAACGGCATCGTTTTGTGGGGTGTGTACCCGACCGCACAGCACGTTGCGGTAGTGCCGTTCAAGCGGGTTGGATTTGGCCAAGCCCGGATTGCCGCTGCCTTCCAAAGCCAAGGACACCGCGCGAATGGCATTGTCAGTGGTCAGGTATTTGAGCTGCGAAAACTCGTGCTCTGCCAACTGTCCGCTGACAGCGCTGTTTAACAGGCTGCGGTTGCTTAACAGCAGGCTGTCGATTTGCCCCACCAGTTGTGCAAAACGCGGCAAAGTGGCCAAGGAGGCCCCCAAACCGCTGGGTTGGCGCTCGTGCAGCCACTGCACCAGCCAATCACGTGCGGCTTGAGCGATGCCGTTGTACAGCGCACCTAACAGGCTGTTCATCCACAACAGGCCGTTGCTGTCCAGATCGCTGCGACTGTCAGGATCGCTGGCTGGGCGTAGTCGGCTCACGCGTTCAAGGGGGATCAGCACTTGATCAAACTCAATGAGATGGCTGGCAGTGGCGCGCATGCCGAGCTGATCCCAGTCTTCAATAATGCGGATGCCGGGCGTGTCTTTATGCACCAGCCAACTGCCTAACAGCGGCGATGGATCATCAGTTCGGGCAAATACGCTAAACCAGGTGAGGCCGTGACTACCGGTGCAGTACTGCTTACTGCCCGTGAGTAACCAGCCTTGTTCGGTGCGGGTCGCGATGCTGTTGGGCAAGCCGCCACGCGATGGCGACCCGAGCTGCGGCTCTACGCGCAGAGCATTGATCAGCGCGCCCTCTAAGACCGCGCTGCTCAGCACCTGCTGTTTGACCGCCGCAGGCCAATGCGCGCGGGTATTCAAACTGTGCAGTTGCAGATACTGCATGGCTAACGTCAGCGCCGTTGAGGGATCTGCTTGAGCCACTTGGCCCACGACCTGCACCGCTTCGGCCAGCCCAAAACCGAGCCCGCCTTGATCGCGGGGAACAGTCAGGGCAAGTAACTGCTCGGCATGCAGTTGGGCGAAATTCTCAAAGGTGAATTCACCGCTTTTATCGTGAGCGGCTGCACGCTGGGCGAACTGTTGCGTCAGGCGTTCCAAGCGTTGCAGGCGCTCAGCAAAAGTAGCCGCAGCCAGCACGCTAGGTGGAGGGGGAAGTACACGGACATTCATCGGAGCACACCTGGTTCAGAGGCAGGCTGAAATCGTCCGGTAGTCCGGTGGAGTCGTGGCCGTTGCAGGGGTTAAGGCTTCGTCATGCGTCGCCTGATTAAGTAACCCCATACTGAACGCATAAAAGCGAGAAATGAAAGGCCTAAAAGTTATAAGTTAATATTCTAAAAATTGAGTTTTTTATCTTTTCTTTATGCGTATCTAGCAAGTTAAGTCGATGACTCTGGCTGTATATCGCCCAACACCCGGAGTTGGCCCTGCAGGTAAGACAGCGCTTGCTGCAAGTTGCCCGAGTGCTCAGGTTGCACCAGCCACAGCCCGGCCGTAGGCGCGTAGTCAGTCAAGGTGAGCACTCGCAACTGGTGTCGCAGCTGGCTTTGAGCAAGCAGCGGCGCAGGCACCAACCCCAAACCCAAACCTTTTGCCACCAGCCCCAACTGCAATTGGCTGCCGAAGGTTTCCAGATTAAGCGCCAAGCTTAAGCCTTGAGCGGCCAAGCATTGCTGCAAGTTATGGCGCAAACCGCAGCCATCCGGGTTAAGGATCCAACCCTGTGCGTTGCACGCCGCCAGCGAATTCAGCGCTGGCTGATCCTTGCTGCACACCACCAACAAAGGCACGTCAGTCGCTTTGTGGGCCAACAAGTGGGCGGGAAACACTTTGTCGCTGGCAAACAGCCCCGCCACCGCATCCAGGTCATGCTCTTGCAAACGCTCCAGCAGATTATTGCCCCAGCCGTTACTGACTTGAGTATTGAGCTCCGGAAAGCGTTGCTTGAGGGCATTCACCAGCTCTATCAACAGCCAGTCACTGAGGGTTTGCGGCACCCCAAGACGAAACCTGCCATTGGGGTCGCCATCCTCATGCACCAGCGCCTGCAGAGCCCGCAAAGCTTGCTGGATTTCACAGCATTGCTGATAAACCCGCAGGCCCATCGCGGTGGGTTTCAACGGTTTGGTTTGGCGATCAAGCAATTGCGCCCCCAAATTGTGCTCAAAATTTTGCACGCGCCGGGTAATGGCCGATTGCGTCAGCCCCAGCTGTTCTGCCGCTACCGAGAGCGATTTACAGCGCACCACAGACACAAAAGCGTCGAGATCATCGTTTTTCATGAGAGATAAGAATATTAGCTTATGAATAAAATGAATTTAATGGATGTTAAAGCCTTGTGTAAGGTGTCACCACCTTAGATGCAGGATTGTCCGATGAGTGAGCCGATTGCCAACCTAGCGCGTTTGCGGGGTTTTATCGAAGATTTCAGCCGGCTGATGGAAAAAAACCTCAGCGAACCGGCCGTGGTCGAGCTGGGCAGTGCGTTACTCAAAAGCCTGGTCAGCCATGACGATTGGCTGCCCAGTGAATTTGCACAACCCGACCCCGATCGCTACCAACAGTTTCTACTTCATGCCGACCCCTTGGGGCGCTTTAGCGTAGTGAGTTTTGTGTGGGGCCCCGGCCAGCGCACACCGATTCATGATCACCGAGTATGGGGGTTGATTGGCATGCTGCGCGGCAGCGAGCAGTCGCAAGGCTTCAGTGCCTCGGCGCAAGGTTTTGTGGCAGATGGCGTACCGATCACGCTCAACCCAGGCGATGTCGAGGTGGTCTCGCCACGGGTGGGGGATATTCATCAAGTCAGCAATACATTTGCGGACCGCATTTCCATCAGCATCCACGTTTACGGCGCCAATATCGGCGCTGTGCGGCGTGCGACCTACACCCTTGATGGCAGCGAGAAGTCGTTTATTTCCGGTTATTCCAATCGTTTTTTGCCCAATGTCTGGGATTTGTCCAAGGAGTGAGTCATGAGTGAATTTGCCCACCGCACTGGTGCCCAGATCCGTGAGGCTTTACGTGAGCAACAAGAAGTCGCTTTGCTTGATGTACGTGAGGAGGCGCCGTTTGCCACTGGCCACCCCTTGTTCGCAGCGAACATTGCTTTATCGCGCTTGGAAATTGAAGTGCTGCCACGCATCCCTCGGCTCGATACGCAAGTGACTGTTTATGACAACGGTGAAGGCTTGGCCGAGCGAGCCGTGCAGGTTTTGAAAACCTTGGGTTACAGCAATGTGGCATTGCTCGAAGGCGGCTTAAAAGGCTGGATTGATGGCGGTGGTGAGCTGTTCATCGACGTTAACGTGCCCAGCAAAGCCTTCGGCGAATTGGTTGAAGCGCAGCGTCATACGCCGTCATTGGCCGCTGAAGAAGTGAATGAACTGTTGAAGCAGCGGGACGACGTGCTGGTTCTGGATGCCCGGCGGTTTGATGAGTACCAGACCATGAATATTCCCGGCAGCCAAAGCGTGCCGGGAGGCGAACTCGTATTGCGAGTGGCAGCGCTCGGCTTGAGTCCTGACACGCCGATTATCGTCAACTGCGCGGGCCGTACTCGCAGCCTTATCGGTACTCAATCCTTGGTCAATGCCGGTATTCCCAACCCTGTGCATGCGCTGCGCAACGGCACCATTGGCTGGACGCTGGCAGGTTTGAGCCTTGAACATGGCCAGCAACGTAGCCTGAGCCCGGCAGGTAATGCCGCACAACGCCAGGCCATCGGGGAACGCGCTCGCGCTTTGGCAGATAAAGCCGGCGTTGGCCGCATTGATCAAGCCACATTGTCTGCCTGGCAAGCGGATCAAACCCGTACCACTTACTTGTTTGATGTGCGCAGCCCTGAAGAGTATGTCCACGGCCATGTACACGGTTCACGCTCCACGCCGGGCGGGCAATTGGTGCAAGAAACCGATCACTTCGCCAGCGTGCGCGGTGCGCGGATTGTTCTGATTGATGATGACGGTGTGCGCGCCAACATGGCCGGTTCCTGGCTTGCCCAGATGGGCTGGTCGGTTCAGGTTCTGGAGGGCATTGATACGTCCGCTTTTAACGTCACCGGCGCATGGTCACCTGACGTACCGCCCGCCCCTCAAGCCGAATACATTGCCCCTGAAACCCTGAACCAATGGCTGGTTGAAGGCGATACCCAAGTGCTGGATTTCACCACCAGCGCCAATTACGTCAAAGGTCATATTCCGGGCGCGTGGTGGGCCGTGCGCGCCCAACTGGCGCACGCACTTGAGCAGGTTCCAGCCGCGCAACGCTATGTGGTTACCTGTGGCAGCAGCTTGCTAGCGCGCTATGCAGTCAACGAACTGGAGAAACTGACCGGTAAACCCGTGTTTGTATTGAACAAGGGTAATCAGGCGTGGAAATCCAGTGGTTTGCCCTTAGAAGAAGGTGAAACTCGCTTGGCTGTGGCGCGTACAGACCGATACCGCCGACCTTATGAGGGCACCGATAACCCTCATGCGGCGATGCAGGCTTATCTGGACTGGGAATTTGGCTTGGTTGAGCAACTGGGCCGTGATGCCACTCATGGTTTTCACGTCATTTAAATCATACTGCCCACGTCAATTAAAACGCCCCAAGTGACGAGCTTGGGGCTACACCCTGTGGGCCGATGAAGTCGCCGGCCTCATTGTTACTGATTCTCCAACAATGATTTCCCATCTTTGGGATTTATCCAAAAAGCCATCGGCATAAACTAAACCCAGCTTCCAAACAAAGCCACGAAACGCAAACTCTTCAGGGTCCAAGCAAACCACCCTCCACGTTTCGTAGAGCCTTCGGCCTCGCTAGATCGACTGAAGACGTTAATCGTTTGCATCGTTGGGACATTGAACATGAAACTGCTTCAAACCTTGGTTGCCGCTTCTTTTGTAATGCTGGGTAGCCAAATGGCTTTTGCTGAAGAACCTGCTGTTGAGCAATACACCTATGGCTCGCACTTGGACATCGCCAAAGTGATTCACCAAGACCCTGTACCAGACGTTTGCGGCGTCGTGTCAGTGCAAATGATTTACCTCGACCATCAAGGTCAGGAACACGTCATGCAATACAGCGTGATGGGTAACGGTTGCTCGAACAGCTAATTGAGTCCCAACGCGGCCTGCTCGTTACAGGCCTGGTTGAAACGCCCCTTTATTGGGGCGTTTTTTATGGGCGCAAAAGCTAATAGCCGGGCCAGCCAGATCACGATCAATAAGGCTCAAGTGCTTATGCCACCCTAAGAGCACTGCGTCCTTCGGATCAAACGCCAACGCCTCACCAAAACACCGCGGGTCATATTTTTAGGCCTGAAGCCTTATAACTTTGCGCAGCAAGCCGAATTCCCTTAATAAAAATCTTCGCTGACGCGGGCATAAGATTTATGTGGGCTTTTATCTCTTTGATTTAAAACATAAAAAACAAACTTAATGAATTGGCACGATTGTTGAGAAGCCACAGGGCGGATCTTTATTTTCCGCACCGCTCATAACAATAAAAAGGTTGGGCTTCTCATGTTTCAGAGATCTTCTCGCTGCACTTCTCTTGTGTTCAGTGCTGGCCTGTTTCTGTCGGGCAGCGCGTCATTGGTTCAGGCGACTGAAGGCGGTGTATCGTCTTGGCCGATGGGTATTGAAAACTACGGCATGGGCGTTCTGCCGCCGCCCGGCACCTATGGGCAGTTGTTTGTGGGTAACTATTTGGCCGACAGCCTGCGCGATAACGCAGGCGACAAAGTGGCCAGCATCGACCTGCGTGTCACCACCTTGGTGCCACGGTTTGTCTGGGTGACCGAGCAGCAAGTGCTCGGCGGCAATCTGGGCTTTCACGCCCTGCTACCACTCAATGACATGCGGCTGAACATCAAAAACGGCCCGCACGACCATAAACGAGGCATTGGCGACGCACACCTCGGGCCGGTAATCGGGTTCCATCACAGCGACAAGTTTCATACCGCTGCGGGTGTCGACTTCGTACTGCCAACCGGCGGTGAGTACGACAAGAACGACCTGATTAACCTCGGCACTAACTACTACACCGTCCAAGCGGTGTATGCCATGACCTACATGGACCCTCAAGGTTTCAATGCCGATGTGCGCTTGATGTACGACTACAACTTCAAAAATCAGGACACCCACTACCAGTCTGGCCGCGAGCTTCATGCCGATTACACACTCGGTTGGGGCGTGGGCAACGGCTGGGTACTGGGCGTCGGAGGCCACGCTTACCAGCAAGTGAGCGATGACCGGTGCGGCGCATCCCATTGCGCCGCTTCAGCCGCAGTCGATGCAGCCGACGGCAACCGTGGCCGTTCTTTTTCCATTGGCCCGGCGATTCAATACGCCAGTAAGGATGGCTGGTTTTTAAGCGCCAAATGGCAAGATGAGTCCGGCGTACGCAACCGCACTGATGGTCAGGCTTACTGGCTGAAGTTCACCGTCGCGCTCTGAGCCAAGCCCCTGCGCGGCCCAATAAAAACGCCCCGCTCAGGGTAAGGCTGTTAAGGGCTTTTGTAAGCGCGAGCGTGCTCGCGAAGTGCTCATGGTCATCGCGTTTATCCAACAAACACGCGTTATCGTTGATGCCCTTCGCGAGCACGCTCGCGCCTACTACAGATGTCGGTTTGTATAAGTGAACAGCATGGCCCCCACGGGGCGTTTTTTAACCCAAGCCACTCGCGGATCTAGCTTCCCTTGAGGCGGTAACTGACCTGCGCACGGCTCATGCCGAGCATCTGCGCGGCGGCCGTGATGTTGCCACCCGAACGCTCCAACGCCAGGTGAACCAAACGCTGTTGGATTTCTTCCAGCGAAATGTTCAACACCCGTTGGCGTCCAGATACAAAGGCTTGCAGGCTCTCCAATACTGGCTCACGAAGGGCATCAGCGGCCTCTTCGTCAGTGGGTGGCACCGGTAACTGATCGTCATTTACCCCCTCATCATGGCGCTGACCCGCCGACAAACGCCCCTCGGGGGTCAGGCCAATGGCCGTTGCCATTAACGGTGCGCCAGCCTCGGCCAAATGCACCATGTCGATCACCTCGCCATCACCGGCCGCAATCACGCCACGCTCGATCAGGTTTTGCAGCTCTCGAATGTTGCCCGGAAAACGATAAGTCAGCAGCGCGTTCACCAGCCTCGTGCTAAAGCCCGCGACGTGGCGCCCATGACGGCGGCTGAAATGACGCAAAAAGTAACTCATCAGCAACGGGATATCTTCGCGACGCTCGCGCAACGGCGGCAAGTGAATGGGGAACACGTTCAGTCGATAGAACAAGTCCTCGCGAAAACGCCCGGCCTCGACTTCGCGGCGCAAGTTCAGGTTGGTCGCAGCAATAACCCGAACATCCACTTTAATAGGCGCCGTGCCACCGACCCGCTCAATTTCACCTTCTTGCAAGGCGCGCAAAATCTTGCTCTGCGCACTGAGGCTCAAGGTGGCTATTTCGTCGAGGAACAGCGTCCCGCCGTGGGCGCGCTCAAAGCGCCCGGGGCGCGAACGCTCCGCCCCTGTAAAAGCTCCACGCTCCACACCAAATAATTCGGCCTCCACCAGGTTCTCCGGCAAGGTCGCGCAGTTGAGTGCAACAAGCGGCATGTGCGGCCGAGAACTGGCTTGATACAGCGTTCGGGCAAACAACTCTTTGCCAACCCCCGATTCGCCGGTCAACAGTACTGTCGCCTGAGTCGAGGCAACCCGTTGCAGCAATTGGCTGGCAGCAACAAATGCCGCCGAAATTCCCACCAGCGGCTCGCCATCAACCGGCTCTTGCAGCGTGGCAACAGTGGTTTCAATGCCGGATGCGTAAGTACTGCGGCTCAGAAAATCACTCGGGTCCAAGTACGCCAGATCAACGTCAATATCGTCCCATTGCTCAGCAGGCTTGCCGACAATGCGACAGGCTTTGTGGCCCATCGAACGGCATTCTTGCTCGCGAAACACCACCAGCCGACCGAGCAATGAAGAGGCGTAACCGCTCGCATAACCAATCTCCATCCAGCAAGCCGGCTCGTCCCCCAGGCCATAGGCGGCGATGTGTTCATCGTCTTCCAACGAGTTGTGCCAAAAGAATTCGGAATAGAAGTGGCCAATGCCCGAGTCGATCTCAAAGCGCACCACCTCAACATTGACCATGCCCTCAAGCATGTGCAGCCGAGGCCCGGCGCTGTACAGGCTGGCGTGATCGCCGTCAGGCCATTGCTCGCTGACTTGAGCGGCGTCCCGCGCCCCGGCCTGCCAGCCAATGCGGGTGAGCTGGCCGCGCGCCTTGTCAAACCCCAGCGCTTCGATCAGCTCGCGGCGAATAGCCCCGAATGCAGAACCTTGCAGCAACATCACGCGCTGGCCGCATAACCAGATGCTGCCGTCTTGAGGGGAGAAAGCCACGGTTTCGGCCAATTGTTCGGCCGAAGGTAAGCCGCTGGCACCAAACTGGCTGGCGCGGTCGACGATCAAACGCTTTTGGCGGCCCAGCATCTGCTTAAGAAAATCCACATCATCAGGGCGATTATTTTTGTTCGGCGTGGCACGAGTCATAAGGGTCAACAAGTGGCAGTCAATTAAGCGTTTCAGTATGCCCAGACCACCCGCCCGGTCAATCTGTCAGTGGCCGAGCCCTCGCCTTGCGACCTGCATTCGCCCGATAACCGCACAGATTAGATCGAAAGCCATCAGCGCTGAGCTTTCAGCAACCTGCAGCATCCTCTGCACAAAATTCTGCACTGAGGGCTGTCATGTCTATATTCGATGTAACGCGCTTACCTCATAACAACTACAACCTATTGATATTTAAAGGAATAAATAAAACTATACGGCTTGGCACGATAGTTGTTATCTCAGGTTAAGCGCACTGTTAATAAAACAACTAAAAGTGAACTCGACATGAATATCAGCCCTCCTGCTTATCAAAACCTTGAGCTGCAACCCCTTGCCGGGCAATGGCGCGTCGCAAGCGGCGATCGTCAGCTTGAGGTGTGCGACCCCTTCACTCAAAAACACTTGCTGACGATCACGCTGGCCAATCGTGCGGATCTTGATGAGGCGTATCAAAAGGCACGCGAAGCCCAAGTCGCTTGGGCCGCTCAAGGGCCTGCCAGTCGTGGTCAGGTTTTGCTCAACGCCGTAAGAATCTTTGATGAGCGCCGTGACGAAATCATCGACTGGATCATTCGCGAGTCCGGCAGCACCCGCATTAAGGCACAAATCGAATGGGGCGCCGCGCGGGCCATCACGCTTGAATCAGCCAGCCTGCCAAGCCGTGTGCATGGCCGCATTTTGGCCTCCAACATTCCCGGCAAAGAAAGCCGTGTTTATCGCGTGCCGCTGGGCGTGATCGGTGTCATCAGCCCCTGGAACTTCCCCCTGCACCTGACCGCACGCTCGCTGGCACCCGCCTTGGCGCTGGGCAACGCGGTGGTGGTCAAACCTGCCAGTGACACGCCCGTGACCGGCGGCCTGCTGCTCGCTCGCATTTTCGAAGAAGCCGGGCTGCCCAAAGGCCTGCTCAGCGTAGTGGTCGGCTCCGGTGCCGAAATTGGCGACGCCTTCGTCGAGCACCCAGTGCCATCGTTTATTTCGTTTACAGGTTCGACTCAAGTGGGACGCAACATCGGGCGCATCGCCAGCGGCGGCGAGCACCTCAAACACGTTGCACTGGAGTTGGGCGGTAACAGCCCCTTCGTCGTGTTGGCCGATGCCGATGTCGAGCAAGCCGTTAACGCTGCCGTGGTGGGCAAGTTTCTCCATCAGGGCCAGATCTGCATGGCGATCAATCGCATCATCGTCGAGCAGCCGCTGCTGGAGGTGTTTACTCAGCGTTTCGTTGAGCGGGTCAAAGCCCTGCCCTACGGCGATCCCAGCAAAGCTGAAACTGTTATCGGCCCGATCATCAACAGCAAGCAGTTAGCAGGCCTGCAACACAAAATCGCCACGGCAAAAGCCGAAGGCGCCACGCTGTTGGTGGGCGGTGATGCCCAAGGCAACGTCTTGCCGCCGCATGTGTTTGGCAACGTCACTGCCGACATGGACATTGCCCATGAAGAAATCTTCGGGCCGCTGGTGGGCATTCAATCGGCACGCGACGCCGAGCACGCGCTGGAACTGGCCAACCGCAGCGAATATGGGCTGTCCAGCGCTGTATTCACCTCCAATCTGGAGCGCGGCGTGCAGTTTGCCCAGCGCATCCACGCGGGCATGACTCACGTCAACGACATCCCGGTCAACGACGAACCCAACGCCCCCTTCGGCGGCGAAAAAAACTCAGGGCTTGGACGCTTCAATGGCGACTGGGCGATTGAAGAATTCACCACCGACCACTGGATCACCCTGCAACACGCCCCAAGACCGTATCCGTTCTGACTCGAACTACGGCACCTCACAACTAATAAGAATATGGAGTTCGAAATGTCTTTACTCCTCAGCAGCTCAGCTGTGAAACAGTCCCTGGCTGCCTGCCTTGCCCTGCCGTTGATGATGCTGGCTAGTAACGCTGTTGCCGATGGCGACGGCGTATGGAAAGGCGGAGAAAACGTGTACGCCAAAGTGTGCGGTCACTGTCACGAAAACCTGGTCGGGCCGGTTCTCAAGGGCCGGCAACTGCCAGCGCCTTACATCACGGCCGTCGTGCGTAACGGTTTTCGTGCCATGCCGGCCTTCCCCGCGTCGTTCATTGACGACAATGCGCTGCAACAAGTGGCCGACTACATTTCAAAATCCCCAGTGCCAGCGGCCAAGCCTTAAGGAGTACGCGATGAATATTGAACGTCGTTTACTGCTTAAAGGCATGGCCTTGAGCGGTATGGCCGGTGTGGTCGTGACCAGCTCAGGCCTGAGCATGGCCAACAGCGCGTTAGGCGCTCAAGCTCGACACGCATTGCCGACCTTGGCGCTGGTCAGTGGCGAAGTGGCCGAGTCGGCCTTCCTTCAGGGCATCAACGCCAGCCCAGCGGCCAAGCAGGTCAAGCTGCAACGCACCGACCTGAGCCTGGACTTCATTCTGGGTCTGGAAAAACGCCTCAGCAGCGGCCAGTCGCAACGCATCATCGGCTTGGTCGACGATGCCACAGGCGCACTGATCATTGATCAGGCGCGCAGTGCAGGCGCTCGTGTGCAATGGCTCGGCGAGCACCGCGCCACAGCGCAAACCTCGCACCATCGCCTGCTCAGCGCCGAGGCCGCCAGCGGCTGCGCCCCGCAGCTTGGGCTAAACCTCAACGCTTGTGGTGCTGGTTTCAGCCTTAGCGAACAGCGTTTCCACGGCCAACAAACGCCGTTGCAAGTGTCGGCACTGACGCGCAACAAGGCAGCCTCTGAGCAATGGGCGGCCACGTTGGGTTACACCCTCGCCGCCCTAGGCACCGCCAACCTCGGTCAGGCCCCGCAAATCGCCAGCCGTGAATCGCCGTTGACCGGCCATTTCGTTTCGTTCTCGATCGAAGCTTGAAGGAATTCTCCAGATGACTGAACCCACCAACAAGACTCTGCTTCCACGTGGCGTCGACGCCGCTAACTTCGAGCAAGCCATTGCCAAGTTCCGCGCCTTACTCGGCGAAGACAACGTGCTGATCAAGGACGATCAACTGATCCCCTACACCAAGATCATGATGGCCGTGGATAACGCCGAACACACACCGTCCGCTGCCGTCACCGCCACCACGGTCGAACAGGTGCAGGGCGTGGTGAAGATCTGCAACGAACACAAGATCCCGGTGTGGACGATCTCGACAGGCCGTAATTTCGGCTACGGCTCCGCAGCGCCCGGTCAGCGTGGTCAGATCATTCTCGATCTGAAAAAAATGAACAAAATCCTCCACGTCGATCCACAGCTATGTACCGCGCTGGTCGAACCCGGCGTGACCTATCAGCAGCTCTACGATTACATCCAGGAACATGACCTGCCGCTGATGCTGTCGTTCTCTGCGCCTTCAGCTATTGCAGGCCCGCTGGGCAACACGATGGACCGCGGCGTGGGTTACACGCCTTATGGCGAACACTTTTTGATGCAGTGCGGCATGGAAGTGGTGTTGGCCAACGGCGATGTTTACCGAACCGGCATGGGCGGAGTCAAAGGCGACAATGCTTGGCAAGTCTTCAAGTGGGGCTATGGCCCAACGCTGGACGGCATGTTCACCCAAGCCAATTACGGCATCTGCACCAAGATGGGCTTTTGGTTGATGCCAAAACCTCCCGTATTCAAGCCATTCGAAATCAAATTCGAGAACGAATCGGACATCGCCGAAATCGTCGAATTTATCCGGCCGCTGCGTATCGCCCAAGTTATCCCCAACTCGGTGGTGATTGCTGGCGTGCTCTGGGAAGCCTCCACCTGTAACACTCGCCGCTCCGATTACACCCTTGAGCCGGGTGCCACCTCGGACGCGATTCTCAAGCAAATCCAAAAAGACAAAAACCTGGGTGCCTGGAACGTTTACGCCGCCCTGTACGGCACTCAGGAGCAAGTGGACGTCAACTGGAATATCGTCACCGGCGCCCTCAAACAACTGGGCAAAGGCCGAATCGTCACCCAAGAAGAAGCCGGCGACACTCAGCCCTTCAAATACCGCGCGCAACTGATGTCAGGGGTGCCGAACCTGCAAGAGTTTGGTCTCTACAACTGGCGGGGCGGCGGTGGTTCGATGTGGTTCGCGCCGGTCAGCCAGGCCCGAGGCAGCGAGTGCGACAAACAGCAAGCGCTGGCCAAAAAAACCCTCAACAAGTACGGCCTGGATTACGTCGGCGAGTTCATCGTTGGCTGGCGCGACATGCACCACGTCATCGACGTGCTGTACGACCGCACCAACCCGCAAGAAACCAAGCGCGCCAATGCTTGCTTCGCTGAGCTGCTGGATGTTTTCGAGAAAGAAGGCTACGCCGTTTACCGCGTCAATACGGCCTTCCAGGAACGTGTGGCGCAGAGCTACGGCCCGGTCAAACGCAAACTTGAACATGCCATCAAGCGCGCCCTGGACCCGAACAACATTCTGGCGCCCGGCAAATCCGGGATCGACCTCGCCAACCCATTCTGATTGGTCTTGATGCCTGCGCCAGATCCACTCTGGCGCAGCTGTTTTTATTGGTAGGAAACGCAATGAACTTCACACCCTTTTTTGCCGCCAGCGCCCTGCTGTTAGCGGCTACTTTCGCTCAGGCACAGGGAGATGCCACACAGGGCAAAGCGCTGTTCGCCACCCAATGCGGTTTTTGTCACAGCCCCGATGCGGGCAAGAATTTAATGGGCCCCAGCCTGCACAACGTATTCGGTCGCGCTGCCGCCACGGCGCCAGCCTTTACTTATTCCGCCGCCCTGCAAAATGCCAAATTGCAGTGGAGTGAAGTGAACCTGGACAAGTGGCTAGCAAGCCCGGCGACCCTGCTGCCGGGCAACATGATGATGTACCCGGGCCAGGCCGATACTCAAAGCCGTGAGCACCTGATCGCTTACCTAAAAAGCTTGAAGTAAGCCGCTCACTGGGCCAATTCGCTGCACGCCGCTCTTGGTCTTTAAGCCTTGGGCGGTTGTGGCTGACGCCCCCGCTGGCAGCGCTTAGCTCAAATAGTGAAGGGTGTGTGTGGACAACGAAGGAATCTGCGTCAACAAATACTCACGCAATTGATTCATCTGCTTCACTTTTGGACTGCCCTTGAGCCACGTCATGTAATAGCCATCTCCCGTGGCCACGGCACTCTGAAAAGGAAGGTGTAGCCGACCGTGTTCAACCTCCTGACTCACCAGCACTAAGTCAGCCACTGAAATACCCAGCCCTTGCAACGCGGCAGCGATGCCTTGATCGAGGGTGTCGAATAACTGGCCGCGCTCAAGATTGATCGTGTCCAGCCCCTCCATTTTTTTCAGCCAACGGCGCCAGTCTCTGCGGTCGGTAGAAGGGTGCAGCAAGTCGCACTCATTGAGCTGCGTTAAGGTCGGGTTATTACGCTGACTATAGTCCGGGCTGCACACCGGAATTAACCATTCATCAAACAACTTAAAACTTTCCATGTCGGGGCCAAAATTACCTGTCCCCAAAAGAATCGCGCAATCATAAGGCTCGGAATAAAAGTCAACTTCATCAATATCCATCCACACACTGGAAATCTGAACAGAATATTGACTGTTTGTTTTTTTAAAATTATCCAGCGCTTTAAGCAACCAGCGAATGGTTAATGTTGACGGTGCCTTCAGGCGAATACGGTTGTGATCAACTTTTAACAACTCACAGGCATTTTCAATAATTTTAAATCCTGTTTTTAGCTCGCTGGATAACATGCGGCCTTGCTCTGTGAGCGTGAGTTTTGGTCCCCGACGTTCAAACAGATTGCAGCCAAACAGAACTTCAAGGGTTTTGACATGGTGGCTAACAGCACTTTGAGTGACAGAAAGCTCGTGGGCAGCCTTGCTGAAGGAGCAAAAACGCGCGGCCACTTCAAAGGCTCGCAGTGCGTAAAGCGCGGGTATCCGTTCAGTCATAGGAGCCTCTACCATGAGTTTGGCTAATAGTAGGCCACAACATAACCCGTTTTACAAAGGCGAGTCACGTCGCCCAGAATTCTGTTCCTAATAAAATACAGACACTTATATCTTTTTATACCTGCCGCATGGAGTTCAAATGCTGACCGCTTATGGACGATGCCTTAGCACAGTGGCCATCAATGTATACGATGAAACAACTCCACTTGAACAACACACCTGGATGACCGCGGCACTGAGCGCATTTGAATCAACGGTTAAGCAGGATAACTTTCCGTGCCTATTCGCAAAAAAATCCGTAAACAATGAAAGTGTAGAAATAGTGTTCGTCAGCGAACAATACGCTAGCACTGATTTAATCGCGGGTTTGAGCCGTTACATCGAACACACATCGTCGTGGACACTTAAACAGAGAATCGGCAAACCCTTAGTTATCTTTTTTGAAAAGAACAACTTTCCTTCACTTGCCGAAGAACAAGCGTATGCCTGGCACCTGTTACAACAGCTGCACGACGAAGACACCAGCCCTTGGCCTGATGCAGTCGCAACCGACCTGCACAGTGAGCAGTGGTCGTTCTGCTTCAAGGGCATGCCCCTTTTTATCAACATGAGCTTCCCTTCTCACCGGCTGATGAAAAGCCGCAACTTAGGGCCGCACATCGTCTTCGTCATCAACCCCCGCGAGAATTTTGATCACGTGGCCGCTGGCGACTCTATTAGCGGGCAACGTATTCGCGCACGCATTCGAGCGCGAGCCGAGGCCTACAACGAAGGGGCGTTGTCTCTTTCGCTCGGTGTTTTTGGTGAGCCCGGAAGCCTTGAGTTCAAGCAATACCAACTGGAGGAGCCCGGCTCGCTGACCCATGCGCAATGCCCTTTCCACATGAACCTTAAACACTCCACCAAGGCGAACACTCCTTGAATACTGCACTGACACTCACTTACATCATTACAGTCTTTCTGTTGATCGCAACGCCGGGCCCGGTAGTCGCTCTGGTGATCAATACCGCCAGCATCTCTGGCCCGCGAAAAGCATTTTTCACCGCACTGGGCACCAACTGGGCGTCCTTGGTGCTGATTGCTCTGGCCTCGTACATCATCATCAGCAGCGCGGCGATCAACAGCATGCTGCTGAACGTGTTGAGCCTGTTGGGATGCCTGTTCATAGGGTATGTGGCCATCGGCACGCTGAAGGATGCAAGTGCAACACCTGACGCATCCACCACAGTAAAAGACTCCCGGCGCGGCGGGCTATTGAATGGTTTTTTGGTCGGTATTTCCAACCCCAAAGACATCATTTTCTTCCTGTCCTTCTTCCCGCAATTCATCCAGATCACCACCTCGTCGGAACGCAGCCTGGTGCTGTTATCACTGCTTTGGGTGGTCATCGACTTGTTGGTTCTGGGCGCCTACATCCTGATCATCGGCAAAGTGCTGAACAGCACCAACCAGCGGCTGATTACTCGCTGCTCGGGCGTCGCGTTATTACTGATTGCGCTATTGGGGCTGATCTACAACGTGCGTGAACTGCTGCTTCAAACAGCTCTGGTTTAACGCCAGTACGGCTGGCGCTCTGGCCAAGCAACTTCAATGGCCCCAAGACACTGAGTGGAGAAGCCACTATGCGCTCGACTGACCAGCTCGTTCTGGATCATTACCAGGCAGTACAAGAGGTCTATAAGTGGACCCCTCAGATTCGGGACTACGACAGTTTGCTGCACGTGGGCGCTCGCTGGGTGCCCTACACCATGCACTTTCATGAGAAGAACTTTCGCTCCAAGGCAATCAATACCGATGCGCTGGGGTTTCGTTACAGCGAGCTAAATGGAGTGCGTTTTTCCGTTGCCGAACGTCCCCTGCGCGGGAAGATCAATTTGCTCGTCGGCGGCTCCACGGCCTTGGGGGTGGGCGCCTCGCGGGACAAATTTACCGTGGCTTCGCGGCTCAACAAGCTGACCGGTGAGGTGTGGCTAAATTTTGCCGGGCATGGCTACAACGCCACTCAAGAAATCCTGATGTTCTTGATGCACCAACGGCGCTTGGGGGATATCGGCCACGTGGTCGTACTCAGCGGTATCAATACGCTGGCGCTGGAGGGCACTGCGCAAGAGTTCACCAGCGAACATGGGGGTTACTACTACTCTCTTGAGTTCCAGCACTACATGAACAGGTTTAACGAAGACCTGCTGCGCAAAAAAAACACCTTCGCCCCACAAGGCACGAGCACTTGGTGGCAACGGTGTAAACGTGCGCTGTTCGATACAAACCCGGCAGATAAAGTGATGAGCGACGAAGGCATCTGCCTGGATGAACGACTCGAACGTGCAACGCAGTCCATTGCAGACGCGCTTACACAGTGGAAGCTGCTGCTGTCGGGCAGCGATGCAACCTTGAGCTTTGTGCTGCAACCCCTCTCGCACTGGTGCCGAGATCGACTGACACCCATTGAAGAAGCGGTGTTTCACGCCATCGACCATTGCCCCAATAACTTCTATCGACTGTTTAGCGGCGTATTAGGCCAAGAGGTCCACGCCCCCTTTTTTAACCAGATTCAGGCCAAAGCGCAGAGCATTCAGTGCCTGGACATGAACGAGCTGCTCAAAAAGTCCCCCGTGTTCAACGAAACTTTATTTGTTGATCGTCTTCACTTTAACGACTTGGGCAACGAGCAACTTGCCAACCTCATCAGCACCGAACTCGGCCTGGGCCGCGCGCAACATCATGCTTATTGCTCAAAAGATTTCGAGCTTTTTTAAGGGCTACACACTCAGTGGCGACTATCCACCCACCGAGTGCGTGCCCTTCAACCCCGACTCAAACGTGTTTGCCGCCAGATCAATGCCCCGCCATTTCCTTGAGTCGATACCAAAGCATGCCCATTGCCAACAGCGGCGAGCGCAACAATTTACCGCCAGGAAAAGTCAGGTGCGGCACGCTGGCAAACAAGTCGAAACCTCGGCTTTGTTCAAGGCTGATGGCTTGCGCAACCAATCGCGCAGCCATGTGTGTGGTGTTGATCCCATGCCCCGCGTAAGCCTGGGCATAAAACACGTTGGGATGAGCCTGCAAGCGGCCAATCTGCGGCAACCGATTGGCTCCGATGCCGATCATCCCGCTCCACTGAAAGTCGATTCGCTTGCCCGCCAACTGAGGGAACACCTCAAGCATTTTGGGGCGCATGTAAGCGGCGATGTCGTTGGGCGTGCGCCCCGAGTAGTGGCAGGCGCCACCAAACAGCATTCGTCGATCTGCCGACAGCCGATAGTAATCAAGCCCTATGCGTTGATCACATAACGCACGGTTGTGGGGGATCAAGGTTTGAGCCAAGTCTTGGCTCAAGGGCTCAGTGGCGATCACATAGCTGCCCGCGGCCAAAACCTTGCCGCTGAGTGCAGGCGCCAAATCCCCTAAGTAAGCATTACCGGCAAGCACCAGCGTGTTGGCGTGAACCACGCCGTTGGCTGTGTGTACGCGAATGCGGCGGCCATAGTCGATTCGAATCGCTGCACTGTTTTCGTATAACTGAACCCCCAACTGCTGAGCCACTTTAGCCTCGCCCAGCGCCAAATTGAGCGGGTGCAAATGCCCCGAACCCTCATCAATCAGCCCGCCTACATAGCGATCAGAGCTGACCACCCGGTGCATATCCGCACGCTCAACCAGCTCGATGTTATGCCTGTAGCCCAGCGCTTTAAGTGACGCTTGTTCGGCAATCAGGCCTTCAAAGTGTCGAGCAGTGTTAGCCAACTCGCAGTGCCCCCAACGCAAGTCGCAGTCAATGTGATGCTTGTCTATGCGCTGACGCACCAGATCAACCGCGTCCAGTCCCAAATGCCCAAGCACGTTGACGCCTTCGCGGCCGATGTATTTTTCGTGCGCACCAAGGTCGTGACCAACGCCACGAATTAACTGACCACCATTACGCCCCGTGGCCCCCCAAGCAATTTGATGCGCCTCTAACACGATGACTGAATGGCCTCGCTCAGCCAGTTCAATGGCCGTATTCAACCCGGTAAAACCGGCGCCAATCACGCACACATCTGCTTGCGCCTGCCCCTCGAGCGGCGGGCAATTGAGTTGAAGGTTGCGCGTGGCGCTGTAATAGGTCTGCGGTAAAGACATCATGGACGTCATAAAAACTGCCTGCTCAGTTGCCGGGCACCTACGCACCCGGCACAAGGTTTAACGACCGGACTTGAACTTGTTCCACGAGCGCGTCATCCAGCGCATCAGTTCTGGTGGCAGCTCAGACGATACATAGAGTTTGGCTTGCACCGACTCGGGTGGGTAAATCGACGGGTTGTGGGTAATTTCATCACTCATCAAGGCCGTGGCTTGGGTGTTGGCGTTGGCGTAACCCACGTACTCGCTGATATTGCTAATCACCTCAGGCTTGAGCAGGTAGTTGATGAAGGCGTGGGCTTGTTGAGGGTTTTTGGCATCGGCCGGGATGCTCAGCATGTCAAACCACAAGTTGCCGCCTTCCTTGGGAACGATGTAGGCAACGTTCACTCCATTGCCTGCTTCCTTGGCGCGATTGATCGCTTGGAACACATCACCCGAGTAACCAAAGGCAATACAGATGTCGCCGTTGGCCAGGTCCGTCACGTACTTGGATGAATGGAAATAGCTGATGTATGGCCGCAGAGGAGCAAGCTTTTTCTCGGCGACCTTGTAGTCCTTAAGCTCCAGACTGCGTGGGTTGAGGCCAAGGTAATTGAGCATCGCAGGCATGATTTCGTCTGCGGAGTCCATAAAGGCAACACCACAGCTTTTAAGTTTTTTCAGGTTCTGGGGCTCAAACAACACACTCCAGGAGTCGATGCTATCGATGCCCAGCACCTGTTTGACCTTGTCGACGTTGTAGCCGATGCCATTGGTGCCCCACAGGTAGGGGACCGCATATTCATTGCCCGGGTCGTTGACTTGCAGTCGCGCCAGCAACGCCGGATCAAGGTTCTTCCAGTTAGGAATCTGTGACTTGTCGAGCTTCTGGAAAACCCCCGCCTTGATCTGCCGCCCTAAAAAGTGGTTACTCGGCACCACTACGTCATAACCGGTACGCCCAGCAAGCAGCTTGCCCTCCAGCGTTTCATTGGAATCAAACACGTCGTAAATCGGCTTGATGCCCGTATCGCGCTGAAAGTCTGTCAGCGTGTCCTCGGCAATGTAGTCCGTCCAGTTATAGATATTGACCACCTCTTGGGCAGACGCTTGGCCAGCCAATGCGCAGAGGGTCGTAAACGTCAATTTCAGAGCGATGCCTTTCATCCATATGTCCTTTTGTGAGTCCATTTTGGAATGTGCTCAGGCGCACCCGCTGCCTTTACACGCGATACAGCAGGAACTCACGCTCTCAAGAGCTGATCACCTGCTTGTAGTTTTTATGCCCAACTCGCTTAACGGCTAGCAACCAGACACTCTCAGGCAGGCACATGCCGTGCTCATTGAGGAGAATGTTGGTCGGCGAAATTTGGCCCCGCGCAATGCCACTTAAATCAGAGCTCAGGCACTCAACTTCAGTGATTTTTTGTTCTTTTAGCCATTGGCTGAGTGGGGCCAGATTGCCTTTCATAATGCCTCTACAGGAATTTGACCGAGCGCCACGTGACGGCTCAATTCCATGCTGCAAAGCGATAGTGCAATCGGGAGCCAGTAGGCTTCTATCCGATTTGCGCTTTTCTTAACGCTCCATTTTGGGGCAGACAGAACGTCACATCAGCCTAGCGAGGCCGCAACAAGGTTTGGCTGGGCAACTCGCCAAACAAACTGCGATACGCCTGAGAGAAGCGCCCCAAATGCCAAAAGGACCAACGCATGGCGACTTCCGCCACGCTGGTCTGCGCCGGGCACAAACGCAATAAGTCCCGACGGGCGAAATTTAACCGGCGCAAGCGCTGCCACTGGCTGGGCGATACGCCTGTAAACGAGGTAAAGCTGTGCTGTAACTGACGCACAGAAACCCCGACACCCTTGGCCAGATGCAGCACATCAAAGTGATCTTGCGGGCAGGTCATGACCAGATCGAAAACCCTCTGAATAAGGCGTCGGTCATGGGCCAGATCTTTTTGGCTAGCGCGGTCGGGCGCCTGGCTTGAACAATCGAGGACATACAAACAATCATCGACCAACTGTTGCGCCAGCCCCTCCTCCACACCTGCCGAGGGTTGGGCCGCAAGTTGCTGCAGTCTGCGGCTTAGCCAACGGCCAAATACCTGACTTTGCTGAGACACCAATGGCGTTAAGAACAAGCCATCGAGGCAACTCAAGTTAGCGAGTTGTTTGACGTGTTGAGGGCCAATGACCACGCCCACTTCTTGATAGTTTTCGGGGGTGATCCAGGTGTTTTGAGTGTCTTCGTTGAGTAAATACAACGAGCCACTGCTCGTATCGAAACTGAACACCAAAGCGTTTGCGGGCGCATGAAAGTACTGCTCAATGCGCGTATTCATGCGCTCTTCGTACGCCTCAATGCCATTGAGTTCCATATGCACAACGGCGCCATGAAAATGCCCCGCAGACATTTGCTGGTAATGCTCCTGCCAACCCGCAATAACGAGTTGCTGATCCACATCCGCCGTGTCGTGGGATTGAATCTGCATATGGCTTTCCTTCTTTGTGCCCCGCTCAAGCCACCGAGACACTGCCAGTAATAATTATTATTGGAGCACCCTATCAGCGTAAAAAAAGCAGCGCAAGGCAAGCATTACGGGGGCCAAGCCCAATACAGAGGCAAAGGCTTGACCTAGAGCACCGCAGTGACTACTTAGCGGCCAAGCACACAAAAATCCTGCTTTACCTCCTGCGTGGGGAGTGGGGTTGGCTGCGATACAGAGCCGCAAACACTTCGGTAATTGGTCGCCGAGGGTCGCGTTTGATCAAGGCTTTGACCTTCGCGCTCAGGCTCATCAACTCGCTGCTGGGTTTGGCCCACTGTGCGGGTGGCAAGGGTTCTAACCATTCACGCATTGCCGCGGGCAACACTCGACGGCCCACTTTGGCGATGCGTTTTATCTCCCATTCCACCAAACGGTTGGGCAGCGTCCAATCGCTCCGTCGCCACTTCAGCTAGCCAGTGCTCAGCCATGTCACGAGTCAGCAGATGCGAGCCACCTTTTTGACAATCAATGTGGCTCAGGCTCACGGCCTGCATAAAGCGATCGCGATCGCTGGTGGCGTTCAACACTTGGCTGCATTTTTTGCCGTCCACTAGGCCTCGGCATAGCTCACATGCAGGGTGCTGCGTTTGTCGTAAATCAGGCTCGGCGTGTTGATCGGCTGAGTACGCTGATCCACGGCGACCTTCTCGCCTTGCCCGAACATGGCGTTGACCAGGCCATCCAGCACGCGGTACTCGGACAAAATACCCGTGCTGCCTTCAATCACGTACAGCCAGCCATCGCGCAGCAAACGAATGCCCAGCGGGATGAGTTGCACCTTTGCCTGAGTCAGCGGGCAAATGCCTAGGCTGCTTCTGGCGTTGCCACGGCTTTTGCTGACATTGTTTGGATTTTTAGGGAAGAAAGCAGCCGACATTAATCAGGTTCTCGCAGGCCTAGTGCCCGGCATCTGGCAACTTCGGCAACATTTGCAACCCGTTGGGCGGGCGTGAGAGACGAAACAAGGCTTAAGGCTTCATCAAGGTCGGGGTGAACTTGCAGGGCTTTTTCACCGAGGTAGCCATGAATGTTGGCGTAAAGGGTGATATCGAGCTCGCTTTCAAACCCGTGCTCGTACGCTCGAACAGCCAACGTTTGCAGATGCTCCCAACGTTGGGCAGGCGTGGCATCGACTTGATAGTGCGCAAAGTAATGGCGCATGTGCTGATCAAGCCTCATCACCGTATTACGAAACTGCACGTCATCCAGCACACGGGTTTGCGCCTGACTAAACAGGTAGGGCGACTCGTGTTGTGCGACGAGTGCAGGGCCGGGCCGTGGGTGCAAATACCACGTATCAAGCGCGCCATCTGGAATGAGTATTTGCGTGCACGGGCCGAACAGCGTGGCATCGGCTTCATGCTCTCGATGGCTGAGAACGGCATGGGCGACCGAAGGGTCTGCCAGCCGTAAAAACACATCTTGCCCATGAGGCAAACGCACTCGGGTCAACCAGCGCAAGTGCTGAACCAGCGCTTGCCAAGTGCCATCACCCGACAATAAATAGCCCCATTCTTCATGGCTATGGGCCAAAAACTGTTGCAGCACCGGGTGTTGCGGGTTGTCGATTTTTATCACCCTGGGCGACAGGTCTTCGAGGCCAGGCATGTTGGGGGCCGTATACAAAGGCTCATACACCCAAGGGTTGGTCCATTGCTCCAGTTCATGGGGCAATAGGTTCATACGCACAGCGTCTAACAACAACCCGGTGCAGCCTTGCCAATTGAACTCGGAGGGGAGGCCTTCGCTCAACGGCACTTTAAGTTTAAACATACAGAGCCACCTACCAACGACCTCGGCCCGCAAAGCGGGCCGAGGGTTTGTTATGAATGTATGAACTTAGCCAACAGCCGGTGTACGCCAATCGTCGGAACCAGAAGTCCCGCATGCCTCATGAGTCCAAGTGATTTTCCGATAGGTAAAGTGCACGTCTTCAAGGTGGGTGAAATGCTCATTCGCCTTGTCTTGGCAGTTGTACATGTAATCCTTGATTTCAACGATGATCGCGTCTTCAAGCTTCGTGGTGTAGTAAAGCTCTTGGTTGCCTTTAATCGAGGTTCGATACCACTTGATAATCACCTCAGTCATTTTTTCGCCCGTGGTGAGCGCCGCTAACAATAGAGGCGAAGCCTTATCAAACACCTTGGTGATACACAATGCTTTGTGGATACGCTGACCCGTTGGCTGCCCTGATTGAGGGTCGCGGGGAATGATGACCTGATGGCTAAAAGCCTGAACCATCACCTGATCTTCATGGCCTTCTTGGTAAGTGTTACCCACTGACATTGCGGTGAAAGCACCAGCAGTGATCAGACCTTGTTTTTCACCTGTAACGGACATATAGGCTGGTGTAGCCATAAAACTCTCCTTGCTGAAATGATGGGCTTCTCCCAAAACAAAGGCTTGCGAGACATCAAGGTGAGTTCAAAACCCATACCAACAAGAAAATAATCCATATAAATCAATAAGTTACAATCAAATCGAGACAATTATTTAACGTTCAGCCCACTCATTCGATCAAAATTGCGCAACCTCTTGCGCATTAGCGTGCAACATCTTGCAGCCCCCCTTCACCCATTAATGACTAAGTCCCAGTCACTTTTTTGAGAGGAAGGTCCATTTTTATGCGCAACATGTTGCACACGATGGATTTGTGAGAGTCCCCAACGATGGCCTATGAGCGCCGATTCACGCCCACAAAAAAGGCCCTCCCCGCTACCGGGAAGGGCCTTTGTAGTAACGCTGAGGTTTAGCCCAGGTTAACGCCAAAGTTTGAAGCCAATGGCGCGAGGCCGCCGGCAAAACCTTGGCCGATTGCCTTGAACTTCCACTCTTCGCCATTGCGATACAGCTCGCCGAAAACCATCGCGGTTTCAGTCGAAGCGTCTTCGCTCAGGTCAAAGCGTGCCAGTTCTTTGCCGTCAGCCTTGTTCAGAACGCGGATGTAAGCATTCGATACCTGGCCGAAGTTCTGCTTACGGCCTTCAGCTTCGTGGATGGTCACAGCAAAGGCCAACTTCTTGGCTTCTTGCGACAGACCCGCCAGGTTCACATTCACTTGCTCGTCGTCACCTTCGCCTGCGCCGGAACGGTTGTCGCCCTGGTGCACGACGTTGCCGTCTGGTGAGGTTTTGTTGTTGTAGAACACAAAGCTACCGTCGTTCAGCACTTTGCCGCTCTCGCCAACAATGAACACCGAGGCGTCCAGATCGAACTCCTGGCCGTCAGTAACACGCGGGTCCCAGCCCAGACCCACAACCACTTCGGTCAGGCCCGGAGCTTCTTTGGTCAGGGAAACGTTGCCGCCTTTACTCAGACTTACTGCCATGTTCATGAACCCTTATATGAAAAGTTGATGGGGTACTGATTAAAATTTCAAGCCGTAGCTTTCGGCCAACGGCTTTAGGCCACCGGCAAAGCCTTGACCTACAGCGCGGAACTTCCACTCAGCGCCATTACGATACAACTCAGCAAAAATCATCGCGGTTTCAGTGCTGGCATCTTCAGCCAGGTCATAACGAGCAACTTCGCTGTTAGTGTCCTGGTTCACAATACGGATGAACGCATTGCGCACTTGACCGAAGTTTTGCTTGCGCGCTTCAGCTTCATGGATGGTTACCGTGAAAGCGATACGGTCAATATCGGCAGGGACTTTAGACAGGTCGACCTTGATCGCCTCGTCATCGCCGTCGCCTTCGCCAGTACGGTTGTCACCGGTGTGCTCAACTGAGCCATCTACGCTTTTAAGCTGGTTGTAGAAAATAAAATCGGAGTCGGCGCGGACTTTTCCGTCAGCCTTGAGCAGGAATGCGCTCGCATCAAGGTCGAAGTCCTGGCCATCAGTGGAGCGAGCATCCCAGCCCAAGCCCACGAGGACTTTAGTCATCCCCGGAGCTTCTTTAGTCAGGGACAGATTGCCGCCTTTGGAAAGGGAAAGTGCCATGAATAATTCTCCTTAATAGTGTGCGATCAAGCGTTCGTGTCGTTTTTAACGTCGGATTGCTCTTCATCTTTACCCGGAAAGATGATGCTGGCCACGATACCAATGGCCAATACCACCAGCACCACCATCAAACTGGTGTTCGGATCGATGCTGATGCCGTGACCAAACAGGTGATCGGTCGCGTTCAGGGCCAGCTTGCCGGCGATGAAGAACAACAACGCGATAACCGATTTTTCCAGATGAACCAGGTAGCGTTTCAGGGCTTCAAGCACGAAGTACATCGTACGCAGGCCTAGAATGGCGAACATCATTGCCGAATAAACGATCAATGGTTCACGGCTCACAGCAATAACAGCTGGCACGGAGTCGAAGGCGAACAGAATGTCTGATACCTCGACCACCACCACACACAGAAACAGTGGTGTCGCAAACAGCGCGCCTTTGCCTACAAGACTCATTCCCTTGTTCTGCGGCTTCGTTAGCTCTTTTTCAAGCTCTGTGCGCGAAACAAAGAAATTATGTCCATGCAGCTTCGGCCAAACCGGGAACAGTTTTTTCGCAAAACGGTAGGCGATGTGCTGGGAATAATCCTCTTCCTCATCCTCTTCCTTGCTGCGCAGCATCATGATCGCAGTCCAGGCCACAACCACGGCAAACAGCACTTCGACCCAAGGGCCAAACGCCAGCAGGCCAGTACCGATCGCCACGAAGATCAAGCGGAACACGATGGCCCCGATAATGCCCCAGTACAGAACACGGTGACGCAGCGAGTCCGGGATCTTGAACCAGGCGAAGATAGCCATGAACACGAACAGGTTGTCGACGCTGAGGACTTTTTCCAGCGCGTAACCGGTGACGAACAGGCTGGCAACGCTTGGGCCGTGGGCGTAGTACAAGTAGCCCGCAAACGCGAGCGAGATCAGCACCCAAAAAATCGACCAGACGGCCGCATTGGTCAGCGTGACCGGTTTATCGCTTTTGTGGGTGAACAGATCGATTGCCAAGGCAATGACCGCCAGAGCCACAAATACAGCGATGGTAGTTGGCGGAAAGCCAATTGCCGTGTTTTCCATGATGTCCTCAGAGATCAAAATCGCCAGGGTTCAGCCCCAGCTCATTGCAGATGGTGCGGCAAGCAGCCCGCTCACTTTCATCAAAGTTGCCGTCAGCGCTACCGATGGCGCAGCACACACGCACCAGCAAACGAGCCGCATCTTCTTTTTTACGTAACAGACCGATCGACTTCAGAGCTTCTGCACGACCGATCTGTTGATCAAACTCAAACTTCTCGCAAACCCCATTGAACGACTTGATCACGTCTTTGACGTCAAACGCCTTCAGCTCATTGGAGTTTTGGATAAAACCAATCATCTTCTGTTTTTCGTCGCTGCTGATGTTGCCATCGGCGGCGGCAACCAGTGCGCACCCGGAGACCACGGCCTCCATGAATTCACGGTTTTTGAACTTGCTGACTTCCGCCGACAGTTTGTCACGGGCGGCAGTTGCGTTGGTTTTCAGCCATTCGAGCATTGGATTCACCTTGTCAGAAATAGTGGGTACACCGCCCGCCTCAGCAGGCGGCCAGTTACAGAGCGCTCATTTGGACCCGGCAGCCCAGCGCATGCCCCAGCCAAAGGCTTTGTCCATGTCCGAATGCCCTTTGAAGAACTCGACCTTGCGATTGACCTTGACGCTACCGCCGATGTTTTCGAGCAAGGCAATGGCGCACATGCCCTTGGTGCCGCCCTCTTCGCTCAAGCGCACTTCAATCGGCGCTTCACCCGGAATGTACAAGGTGATTACGCCGTCAGTGGCTTGCCAGTTGGGCGCGCCCTCGTAGATAAATGCGTACACCAGCACGCGGCGAACTTTGCGCCACTCCTTGCCGTTGATACGCAACCACTCGCCGTCGCTCACCGAGCCTGTGCGGTCGTCGCCCATCAGTTGAATAAACGGCTCATCACGGAAGTCGCCAAAGGCGTTGCCCAAGGCTTGAACCGCGCCTTTTTTGCCGTTTTCCAGCTCGTACAGGCAACCTACGTCCAGATCGATACCGCCAGACTTGCCACGCAACGAAGCAAAGAAGCCGCCACCGCCGCTCGGGCTGGTACGGTTCCAGTTCAGGTTGATTTTAATTTCGCCGAAATCACCGTCTTTTTTCTCAAGACTGATCGACGGACGCTGTTTGTCGAGGGTAATTTTTGACAAGTTAACCTTGGAGGCTGGCGCGGGAGCAGGTGCTGCGGGCGTTGGCGTTGGGGCCGGTGCTGGCGCCGGAGCAGGGGCCGCAATATCAACCCCGAAATGCTGGGCCAACGGCGCGAGGCCACCGGCAAAGCCCTGGGCCACGCAACGGAACTTCCATACGCCCTGACGGCGATAGAACTCACCCAAAATCAGGGCTGTTTCCTGCATGCCCTGAGTCGAAATAGGCGCTTCAATGCCACCCGACACCGACACATTCAGCTGAGGGAAGGCTGAAAACTTGGCCTTGTTCTCATAAATGGTCGCGGTCAGCGCCACCTTTTCGATGGCGGCATCAATGGCGTCCAGATTGACGCTGAACACTGTGCGGCCTGCGGCGGACTCAACCAGCTTTACCGCGCCATTGTTGACGCTCTGCTGACCAAAGAAGCACATGTCGTTATCGCCACGCACCTTGCCCGCTTCATTCAGCAAAAACGCCGAAACGTCCAAATCAGCGCCCGGTACAGGGGTATAGCTGACGGTGACGCTCAGGGTGCCCGCACTGACCGCGGTGTTGGCGCCGGGAGTCAACGTGCTCATGAGCGCACCGCCTTGGCGGCCTCATTGCTCAAATCTTGTGCAGTACGGCCATTGGCCACGCTGCCTACCGCCGTCAAATCCCAGCCCGCTGAAGTCCGGCTCAGGTAAGCCATGACGACGCCGGTGTGGCGGCCTTTTTCAGACAGGTTGAAGCGCGCCAGCTCTTTGCCAGTCAGTTCGTCGACAATGCGGCAGTAGGCGTTTTCGACGGCATCAAAGTTCTGCCCGGTGAACGAGTTCACGGTAAACACCAAGTGTTTAACGCTCAATGGCAGTTGCTCAAGGTTGACCATGATCGACTCGTCGTCGCCGTCGCCTTCACCGGTGCGGTTGTCGCCAGAGTGAACAATCGAGCCATCACTGGATTTAAGTTGGCGGAACCACACCAGATCCAAAGGCTGCTTGTCATGGTCAAGCACGATGCAGGAAGCATCCAGATCAATGGCATCGTTGCTGCTCAGTAATTTGGCAAAAAAACCGCTCGGTTTTGCCGGGTCCCAACCCAGGCCCATGCGGATTTTTTTAAGACCGGCTCCGGCTTCTTTTTCGAGGGAAATCGTTTGGTTCTTGGACAGCGAAATGGCCATGAAGCGTCTCCTTGTCTGCACTGATGCACGAAGTGCTGTTTACCATAGAGGTGATTATTGACGTGCGTTGCTTACGCCTTGCTTACAGTTCTTCACGCAAGCACACGTCAAGTGGCCGCTTACGACGCCACAGCGCATGAAACTCACGCCAATGGGGCTCTTGAGCGGCTCCTAGCATTTGTTCATCGCCTCGGGTGTCACCCCAAGCGCGCAATGTGTATTGCTCCAAAGGCCCGTATTGCGCCTGGAGCCGAATAACTTTTTGTTCACACCGACAGTTTGTGCCGTCGATCTCACCGTTCAGCACACCATCAACCGATTGCAGGCGTGTGCCGATCAGGCCAATACCAAGCTTTTTAGCAAAAGGTTTGAGCACCAGCTCGGGCGAGGCCGAGCAAATGGTGACGTTTGCTCCCTGCTCAAGCTGGTTTGCGACAGATGTTAAGCCCAAAGGACGCATTAGCCGCTGCCACGAAACGTCACAAAATGCTTCGGCGCGCTCCTCAACCCATGACTGTTTAGCGCCTGTTAGGTAGACGGTGATCAGTTTTTCCTTCAAATCATTGCGACTGATCCTACCCAGCAGGTAGCACACCGTTGCTGGAATCATCCGCAACAAGCGCATGGCAAACAGTCGATTGCCAAAGGCGAAGCGTAAAAACGGCACAAAACTGTCGTGATAGGTCAGCGTTCCGTCAAAGTCGAAAGCGGCCAACACTTGTTTGTGTTCGTTATCGAGGGTTTTCAAAGCCTTGTTCAACCTACTAATTCAGCCAATCGCAGGCTGCCTCCAAAAGTATCGAGCGGGTTGGCGCTTTCAGGCCGTACACCCTGCCAATGAGCCCGTTCGATGATTGTTTGCGCCCATTTATAGTGGGTCGCCGGCTCACACATGGCGTCATTGAATTTGAACACCGCGGGCGCCGTCTCACTTAGTATTTGGCGTGCGCTGTTGAGATCTTCAAGGGTGACTTGCAACGCTTTGTGGATAACTGCAATTTGCGACGGGTGGATGGCGGTTTTACCCACAAGCCCGTGCGCCATGTCCAGCGCCAGTTCTTGCTCCAATAAGACAGGGGTATTGAGCTGCTCAAACACCGGCGCGGTCAATGCAAAGCCCGCTGAGCCCATGACTCCGCACAACATGGGGATCACATAACTCATGGGCGTGCAGTACAGCGTCATCGCCGGGTTACGGCGCAAACCCAAACACCCCATCAAATCGTTGCCACCAATGCGCAAGGCGATAATCCGCTCCGGCAACAGCTCAAGCATTGCGCTGCGCAATTCAACCATCGCCCCCGGATCAAACACTTCGGGGGTTTCAAGCGTCGGCATGAGCATCAAATCGCTGCGTGTGACAGCCTGCTGCCATTCGCTGATGTTGCTCAAGCGCAGCTTGGGCACCACAAAACCATCAACATGGCGCATCAATGACCATTCATTGAGCACGGCAGCCATCGCCGCATCACGGGGGCGTACAAATAAAATCGGCCCACTGGACGGGCGCCCGCCCCGTGCCTCAATGCCCAATAACAGGTTTTTCAGGTTGCACAACGCTTGCTGGACGTCGGTGTCAGCCACAGCATCTTCAAGACACACCACCAGCGAACGCAGGCCGTGGATCTTCTCGCCAAAGACCACGTCCAAAATATCGGGACGGGTCGCTGGCATATAAAGCGTGGCACCTAAGGCATAGGCTGAATGCTTGATCATCAGCGCACACTCCTGATGACAGTTACGGCGCGATATGGCCCCAACTCATCACCCACTTCTTCAACTTCAATATTGGCTTGCCGGGTGAGGTGCAGCAGCAACTGAACATCCTGATCATCGCGGCTACGCACCAATACATGGTCTGGCACACGACGCATGACTGCCCGCGTAGCCTCGGCAATACCGGGTTTAACACGATTGGGGTTGGTCACCGCAAAACGCGTCGAGATACGTTCGACCGCAGCCACCGCGTCGCGTTGCAACGCAGACGCGTGTTCTGGCGTCCAGGGCTGAGCCGACGCCTGCGGGGGCAGTTGGGCACGCTCGGTTTCGATGTTGTGGATAAAACTCATGGTCACGTCATGCTCTGCCAAATGGTCATACACCACGCAACCATGCAAGCCGGGTTGTGACGGCCATATCGAGCGCGACACCAAGCCTGAAACCGTAGCGCCCAAAATCCCCGACGGGATCAGCCAGTCTTCGGCTGACGCGGCCAACCAGGCACGGCCACACGGGTCGGCCAGTACCACCAGACGCGGGTCTGCGGGAAAGCGCGAATCGCCCGCCAGGCTGTCGCGGATCTGCCCACTGATGGCCCCTTTGCCCGTCCAGCCATCAACAAACACGATGTTCTCAGCGCCGTGGGTCTTGATAATAGCTTCGAGTGCCACGTTGTCGATCCCGCGGTCACGAATGATGCTGATCCCGTAATGCTGAGCATCCCGCCCCCTCTCAACCAGCGCCCGACGCAACAGCACGCCCAGCGGCAAACCCGCCCGCACAAATGACACCAGCGCAATGGATGGGCCGTTGTAACGTTCGTTCAAGGCTTGAGCCAGAGCTTGCACATCCGCCGCCATGCGTGCGCCATTTTGCGTCAACGCTCGCTGATACAAGCTCTTATGGGTATCGGATGGCGGATGCTCATGGCTGATCATCTCGGAGTAATGGCGCTGTTGGGTTTGAATCAGCCGCTCTTTTTCCTGCACGTCAGTGACTTCGATCTCCATCGCACGGAGCAAAAAGTGCACGTCATCGGCGTCATAGCTACCGCTGCCTACCGTTTCCAGCCCTTCAAAAGCGTTACTCATGAGTAATGCTCGCCATCACATGGGCCGCCAACTGACCGCGTTTTGGCGTCCCCCACCAATCGCACTCCGCCATAAAGCCTACGTCCGACACGCTGTCACCAAAGCCCAGCAAGGGGCGCTTGCCGTTGAGGGCTTGGTCGCGGCGAATCCACTCACGTACCGCTTCGCGTTTTTGCAGCGCCAGCGGCAGGAAGGCCAGATTGTTGCCATTACCATGCACATAAAGCCCATCCAGCAGGCCTCGCGCTTTGACCTCAGCCAATACGGTGAGCAGCGCTTGGTCGGTTTCATTGTTGTGTTTGGTGACCACGTAATTGGCCAGCCCTTGCTCTTCAACAACCCAACCGCGCAAGGACAAGCCCAGCTCTGCGCCAATCGCCAGGGTTTGCTCGCTCAATTGATGCAAACGGGTTTGCTCCAGGGCCAACTCGTCACTCATACGAGCGTGCCAGTCCAGATCCAGCGAACCCTCGGCATTTAGAATCACCCCGCCGTGAGCGCACACCGCGCCGTGGGCAAAGGGCAATTGCACCCGTTGGTAGGCCTCGATGCTGCGGGCCGTCACAGGGACGACATCAGAGGTGGCCAACAGCCATTCGACGAAGCTCTTTTGTGTCGCGCTCATAAACCCGTTGGGCTGGCCGTCTGCATCCAGCGTGGCAGTGAAGCGCGGCTCGTCGCCCATTTTGCGGGCGGTCTGAAACAGGGTGTCGTCCAAATCGACAAACACCAGCGGGCGATTAGTTGTCATCAACGATTACCTGCGCATTCAACGCGCTGATCAGCGCCGGGTCGACTGCCGCTGCCGGGGTTTCGCTGCAAATCAGCACCCGATCAAATTGGCCGGGGGCGACGTTATACAGAAAGTTAGGGATGCCCAAGCCGTAGTTGTCGCTGAACGACAACGCATGATTGATGGCATGGCCTAATGCAATCGGCGAGCGGCTGGTGGAGCTGAAATGCACATCGGCTCCGGCACGTTCCAGTCGTTCAGCCAGCAAAAACGGGCGCCAGACAAACTCACTGGTGCCCACGACCAAAATTCGCTCGCCGGGTGAAACCTGTAAATCAGGCGCCAGCGTGTCGAGGTGTTCACATACGCCCATGCGCCCCCAATCGCGGCGTGGGTCCAGCGGCCAGTCACCTTGGGCGACGCTGCCAACTTCAGGCATTTGAGGCAGGTCTGCAGTGGGGTCTTCTGCAAACGTGTAGCGACCGTCGAGCAGGGAAATGCTCGTCACATGATCGCCCATCGCCTTACGTACCGCGTCTTGCGACCAATCGGTAAGCGTGGCCGTGACGAGGCGCTCAATCGAATCAAGCCCCGCCTCGGCCAGCGCCTTGGACAGATTAATGAAGGTGTTACCGGTCGATGCTTCATCGTCCACCAGCACCAGCGAGCGTGCAGTGAGCATCAACTCACGGGTTTTGGCGTCTTGCGGCAAGTGCAGCAAATGCGAACTGGCGTGGCTGTGTTCTTCTTCAAAACGGGTAAAAAGTTCGCTGCCCGTAGGGTGGCGACTGCTGACCAGATAGACGGTATCGGTACGTGTTTGGCTCAGCGCACGGTGCACGCCAGCGCCAAGCCCAACTGCGGTTTCAGCCATGCCAATGACCAACACCGGGCCAGGCAAGTCAGCAGGGATTTTGGCAGCCAGAGCATTAAAGCTGTCAGCCATCAGCGATGGGCGCGCAGGAATGTGTCGACCGAGTACGCGGGACACAAACAGGAAAGCGCGCTTGGGGTTGCGACGCTCAGCAAAACAGAAAAGTGCCTGCGGGTCGAAGGTCGATGCATTGACCTCTACCTCCAGGCGACCGCGTTTAAGGTTTGCGTGCAAAGCCTTGGTATCGGTCATGGGGTTACCGCTGTTCATCAAAATTTAATACCTGGAAATACTTAAAAAAAAGAAGGAGACGATTGGTGACTGAACGCTTTAAAACAAGCGAAAAATAGTTACTGGAGATGGCTGGCGTCGATACGCCATAACCCGGCTTGCGCTGCCCGAACCAGCTCGGGCGTCGTCAGTGAACGCTCGCTTCGGTCACGCTGTGCGTGAACCCGTGCGGCCTCAAGAAATGCCAGCACCAACGCGGTTTTGACCGCGAAGTTCATGTTCTGTGCGTCGGCCATGCTCGATGTCACCAAGCCGCTGACCAAACCGTGCTGATCGAACACGGGGCTACCGCTGGAGCCCGGCTGAATGGGTGCGGTGAACTGCATAAGGCTGGCATCATCGCGCAAACCAAACAAACCCGACACTACACCTTGGGAGACTTGCACGCCGCCACCCGCCAAGCCGGCCAATGGAAAGCCCAGGGTGACCACGCTCTCACCCAGTTCACACCCCACGCCTTCGCGAAAGGTAACCGGGCTTAAGGGCGGCGCACCGATGACCCGCAGCAATGCCAGATCGTTCTTACGATCGACGACCACAGATTCAGCCTGATAACGCCCCTCGAAGGACGTGATCGAGAACTGATCCAGCCCTTCGATCACATGGGCGCAGGTCAAAATATGCTGCGCGCTGACAGCAAAACCTGTGCCTGTCGCACTTTGGCGCGAAGGGCTGTCATCGTCCGGGGCGCTGCTACGTTGCGGGTGGCGGTCATCAACCGTGATACCCAATCGTCGGGCAAAAGCGCTCAACCCGTAAGCCGATGCCTCAGCCAGTGCGCGTATTTTCCATTGATCATGACGGCGATAGACCTCTGCGATAACCATCGCGCCATCACCGTAGTCGGCTAGCGGCAGGCCATGCTCGATGTGTTGATCAACCTTGAGCTCAAATGCCCCCAACTCACGCAACGGGCCAAGGGCGCCATACACATACAGCACCAATTGCACACGCTCGCAGTGGGCAGGCAGTTGCTCAAGTACGATATTGAAGCGAGCAAGGCCTTGGGTGTCATGCCATACCACCCAAGGCTGGGGCGCATGGAACAAGGCAGGCTCGGCAACCGGTTGACGCTTGTCATCCAGGGCCAGCAACGCCAACCCTGCATACTCGCCCAACGCGCCTGCACGTGGGCAGGTCAACTCGAACTCACAGCTCGCAGAAGGCAGGCCTGTGTTGGCCCCCGGCATCAATTTCATCGTCCGTGACTCCCCTGTGCCAACGCTTAACAAGAGGCGCTCACCTTAGCAGTTCTTCCCCGCGAACCGAAACGACGACGGTGATGGCTTTGACCTCAACACCCTCACGCCAATCGCTGGCAGGCACGGGCATTCCCAGGCGACGGGCGGCGAAAATACCCGGTAAATTAACCCCGGCTTCGCGGGTGTAGCCGATGCCACCGGAGTAACGCAGATTGATTTCCAGCAGATGGGGATTACCTTCATCATCATCGCGGGTTTGTACGTTAACGATGCCATCACACTTGAAGTGCCGAGCAGCCTTGATCGCCAATTCCACTGCGGCACCGTCTCGCTCAAAAGACTGCATCAAGCCCTGCTTGCGACGCCCTACGTAAGCCACGGCATTGCCTGCTTCGCACACCATGTCCACCGAGCACTCGCTGCCGGGCATATACGGCATCACTAACAACGGCTTGGGCTCAACCGACTGGCCATAAGCCTGTGCAAACAGCGCCGCGTTCACTTCGTGGGCCTCAGCGTTGGCAAAACTGCGAAACGGGTCAACGTTATCCGCCAAACGCCAAAAGCCCTGGCCATAAATGCCACGCGTCGGTTTCACACACACCTGACCATCACGGGCCAACTGGGCGTAAGCGTTTTGCAGCTCGGCCTGGTTGTGTACCGTAATCGCCGGAATACACGCCAGCCCCGCCGCCAAGGCGTCACGAGTAAACACCGACTTGTCATCCACTCGCTCAAAGGTGTCCAGATCCAGCGCACCTGTCACCAGTTGCAACCCCGCCACCTCAAAGTCGGCACGATGCGCTTCAAACACCTGCCCCACGCGCCCAGCCAACACCACGCTGATGTGGTGAGCGCGGGCTTGCTCGATCACCCAGCCGATGCGCTCTTCGTTGTCTTGCGGCTCGCGCCAGGCAACGTCGGCCAGCCCGGTTATTTCAGGGCGATTTTGGCGGTGAGAAGCGAAGATGCGAGCCGTTTCTGGCAGCGCCTCACGGGCACCCGCGATCACGTCGCGTTGGCTGGATTGCCCTTCAAGAAACCAGATCATGGACATCCCTTGGTACGCAGAGAGGAAAAACACACTAAGCGCGGGATTCTAGCGGAAGGCGTAAGGCGTTTACTGAATTGTTGTAGGTCTTTGCACCATCGAAGCCCCCCAAGGAGCCACACTTGTGTGACCAAATGTGAAAGTCATTTAGCAGAAGGTTGATCCCAGGCAATAGAAACGCTCTTGGCATGGCCGATTACCGGGCTTTGGCTACGCTCCTGTGATCCCTGTGCACACTGGGCGTTTATGACCCGAAAAGGAGCCTGCCATGAGCATTACCCTCACCAGTAAAACCCTGAGCCCCTACGACGCCGAACTGGCCTTCAAAACGGCGACTGCGTTTTTGCGCAAGTCCGACCTTGCGGACTATTTGATGACTCAATTTGAGAAGCAAAACGTGGCGCTCAATGTTGAGGTCAGCACAGGCCCAGCCTCGCAGCAGAACGCCTCACATCAGGGCACGATCGTTTGGAACCTGCGCAGCACTGTGTCGCCTGGCGCCGAGCAACAAGACGTAGCCGCCCTGCTAAACAGTGTTCCCGAGCCACAAAAGCCTTACATCAGCAGCCAACTGGCGCTGCTGCATTTGCTTGCGCTGGCATGCCAACAACTCGCCAGCAAATTCAACTTTCGCGATGCTGATGCAACTTGGCCGTGGCTCGATGAAAAAGAGCTGAGTGCCTACGACATCGAAAACGTGATCGCCCGCGAACTCAAAGCCCAGCCGTTACCTGAAGAGCAAAACTGGAACCGCCTGTTTAAACCGACCTGAGGCCCAACCTAAAACGCCCGGCATTCGTCACCAACCGGGCGTTTTAGGTCGCGTGAAAAGAGTGCGGCTTCACACCGTCAGGGCAGACAATCAAAAGCGCATAGCTTCAAGCCGATTGCGCTCAGACGCCGTCATAACCGGCACGATGTTGGCCCAATCTTTAGGTTCGATATAACCCAACATTTGCGGCCTGTTGTTGAGGCCTTCGGCCTTGATAAAGAGCGAGGTGCCGTAGGCGAACGAGGTGTCAGTCGGTACGTGCATCTCGCTTTCAAGCTCGTCCATGCACTCGCTGTGGGTCACCAGTACCAGATTGCGGCCCGGTACTTTATTTTTGAGTGCATCACGCAACATCGTGCCTCGGCAATCGAATAACCAACTTTGCGCGGCCACTGGGCGGGCGAACATAAAGTCGGCTGTTTGACGCGCGCGAGTCAATTCACTGCTGTAGATATCGGTGCTGTTAAGGCCCAACAGGTTGAAGTGTGCGCCCAGCGTTTGCGCAACGGCTTCACCTTGCACGGTGACGCCTTCCAGCGGCCCAACGCAGGGTGTTGGCGAACGATCGCAACGCTCAACATGGCGCACCAACGCAATCACATCCCCCCTCGCCCAACTGTCAGTCAACGATTCAATACGCTGAGCATTGCCTCGGCTCGCCAGATTAGGGGCAGAAGCAGGCGCCATCACATTCCACGTAAGCCCGGTTGTCAGCAGGCTGGCGGCGATCAACAGCGTTGCATTTCTGTAGCGCGCCAATGCGTTGATCAGCATCGCGCGCTTAACCCCCACCCAACCAAGACTTAACATCACGATACACATGCCCCTATGGCAATCAGTGAGCGAAACAGGCCGCCACCCTATAAAACGAATATGACAATCACAGCCTTGCACGGCGCGGCTAACACCACGCTGAACAAAGTCTAAAAAAGGGCCCGTTGGGGATCAGTGAAATGAATGTGAAAAAAAACGTAAACCGCGCCATTGATGTGGGCGCTTAAAAGGCTGCTTGACCGCCGATCACTGCGTTTAAAAAAGCGTTTCAGCTCTAGCGATAACCGCCGATACAGCCCAACACAAACACGTCTGCTGGGCAGAACAATAAAACCCTCCAGCGAATTTCGATCAAGAAGCGAACAGTTCCTGGAGGAACACATGAACAGCTGGCTGAGCAATATCAGCGTCAACTTAAAACTAGCCCTGGGTTTTGGCCTGGTTTTGGCCCTTACCTGTGTGATGGCGATCAGTGACTGGATTAGCCTGGACAAACTGATTGATCGCAGTAACTGGATGAGTGACATCACTCAGCTCAATGGCGCGCTAACCAACCTGCGCGTAGCCCGCCTGCAATACATGCTCACTGACGGCGATGAAACAGCCGCACAAAATGTGCAGGCCAACCTCGATGCGTTTGTGACTCAACAAAACAAACTGATCGAAAGCTTCAAAAGCCCAGAAAACCTCAAGCTGCTTAAAGAGCAACACGCGATCATCATGCGTTACCAGGACGCGTTGGTGACGATGCGCAAGGCGTACGTTGAGTCTGCGGTGTCGCGAGACGACATGGACAGCAGCTCAAAAATGGCACGCGATGCGATGGATGCCTTGAAGACACTCGTCCTGCAACGCAGCGCGATGGAAGATGGCCGCTTTGAGCAACTGCAAACCATCACCACCGTACGTGAACAGTTTTTGCTGGCCCGCTACCAAGTGCGTGCTTATGTCGCCGCGCAAACCCCTGCCAATGAGCAAGCTGCACGTCAGCAACTGGACGCTGCCATTACCAGCCTTGGCGCGCTGAACGTTCACTTTAGCGCTAACGCCCCAGACGCGTTGCGCACCCTCGATACCGCGCTGGCGCAGTACAAGCGTGCCTTGCAGGTGTATGCCGACACCGACAAAACCATCACCGATATGCGCAAAGAAATGACCGTTTATGGCGCTGACATCCTGAGCCGCAGTGATGATTTGTACAAAATCCAGCTGGAGCGTCGCGACAGTGAAAGCGCAAGCGCTAACAATATGCAGTTGATCAGCACCTTACTGGTCTTGCTGTTCGGGATATGCGCGGCCGTCATCATTACCCGTCAGATCACCCGCCCACTGCGCGAAACACTGGATGTGGTTGAACGCATTGCCAGCGGCGACCTGAGTCAGAATCTGCGTGTGACACGCCGTGATGAACTGGGCGTATTGCAACAAGGTATTGCACGCATGGGCACCACCCTGCGCGAGTTGATTGGCGGCATTCGCGATGGCGTAACGCAAATTGCCAGCGCCGCTGAAGAGTTGTCGGCCGTCACAGAACAAACCAGCGCAGGCGTTAACAGCCAAAAGATCGAAACCGATCAGGTGGCCACCGCCATGCACGAAATGACCGCGACCGTGCAAGAAGTGGCACGTAACGCCGAACAAGCCTCGCAAGCGGCAGCCGCCGCCGATGGCGAAGCCCGCGATGGCGACAAAGTCGTTCATCAGGCGATCGACCAGATCGAGCGCTTAGCCGTTGAAGTGGGCCGTTCCACAGAAGCGATGGCCGTTCTGCAACAAGAAAGCGACAAAATCGGCAGCGTTATGGATGTGATCAAGGCCGTTGCTGAACAAACCAATCTGCTGGCGCTTAACGCTGCTATCGAAGCCGCGCGCGCCGGTGAAGCCGGGCGCGGGTTTGCCGTGGTTGCTGACGAAGTACGCGGTTTGGCCCAGCGCACGCAGAAGTCCACCGAAGAAATTCAAACCTTGGTTGCGGCCTTACAAAGCGGCACCCAACACGTGGCTAATGTGATGAACAACAGCCGCACGCTGACCGACAGCAGCGTCACCTTGACCCGTCAGGCCGGCACATCGTTGCAGGGCATTACGCGCACAGTGTCGAATATTCAGTCCATGAACCAACAAATCGCTGCGGCCGCTGAACAGCAAAGCGCCGTGGCTGAAGAGATCAGCCGCAGCATCATCAACGTTCGCGACGTGTCAGAACAAACCGCTGCGGCGAGCGACGAAACGGCCAAGTCCAGTGTTGAGCTGGCGCGCTTGGGCAATCAGCTGCAAATGATGGTCAGCCACTTCAAGGTCTAAAAAGACGGTGTCAGTCTTGTTGCACCCGCGCACGCTTGAGCAATTTTTTGCAGCGCTCAGACACATGCAGCACGCGTAAATGTTTGCCGGCTTTGCGGTAGCGCTCGCGCAAGGTGTTCAAGGCCGCAATGGCCGAGTAGTCGACAAAGTTCAGGTGACGACAATCCAGCGTCACCTGAGCCGGGTCGTTAGCCGGGTCAAACTGCTTGAGAAACTCGGTGGTAGAAGCAAAAAACAACGTGCCATGCACGCGATAAAGTTTGCTGCCATCGGTTTCCAGAGAACTGTCGGCGTACAGTTGGCGCGCCTGTTGCCACGCAAAATTGAGCGCCGCAATAATAATCCCGCACAGCACAGCAGTGGCCAGATCGGTAAATACCGTGATGACCGTTACTGCAATGATCACCAGCACGTCATTGAGTGGCACTTTGTTCAACACGCGTAACGACGCCCACGCGAACGTTTGCTGTGACACCACAAACATCACCCCCACCAGCGCGGCCAGCGGTATGCGCTCAATCAGCGGTGACAGAAACAACACAAACAGCAAAATCATGACGCCCGCTGTTACACCGGACAATCGACCCCGCCCGCCCGAACTGAGGTTGACCACGGTTTGCCCGATCATGGCGCAACCGCCCATGCCGCCGAACACGCCCGATACCATGTTTGCCGCCCCAAGTGCCACGCACTCGCGATCCGGAAAGCCACGACTTTCGGTGATCTCGTCTGTCAGGTTCAGGGTTAGCAGGGTTTCCAGCAAGCCGACCATCGCCATCAACAGCGCGTAAGGCGCGATGATGCGCAGGGTGTCCAGAGTCCAGGGAATATCAGGCAGCGCCAGCGTCGGCAAACCACCGGCGATATGCGCCATGTCGCCCAAGGTGCGAGTCGGCAAACCGAGTAAATACACGGCAAGGCCCACACTCAGAATGGCCACCAGTGCGGGCGGCGCAGCGCGGGTCAAACGTGGTAGCAAATAGACGATGGCCATAGTCAGCGCCACCAGCCCGATCATCAGGTACAACGGCGTACCACTGAGCCAGGTATCCCCACTTTTGAAGTGATCGAGCTGAGCCATCGCAATGATGATCGCCAAGCCGTTAACAAAGCCAAGCATCACCGGGTACGGCACCATGCGCACCAACTTGCCCAGTTTGAGCAAGCCGAAAGCCATCATGATCAAACCACCCAACAACACGGTAGCCAGCAGGTATTGCACGCCGTGTTGCACCACCAGCGCAACGATCACCACCGCCATTGAACCTGCCGCGCCGGACACCATCCCCGGTCGGCCGCCAAACAGCGCCGTCAGGGTGCAAATAATGAAAGCGCCGTACAACCCCATCAATGGGTTGAGATGAGCCACCAGCGCAAAAGCAATGCACTCGGGCAACAGCGCGAACGAGGTCGTGAGTCCGGCCAAGGTATCGGCGCGCAGACGAGTGAGATTCATGGTTTACCTAGCAAGCAAGACGGGAAAAGCGGAGGGGTTGAAGTGTTGCAGATAGTAACAAAACGAGGTCTATGGAAGTAACTGTAGTCGCTGCCAACGACTGCGATGAGGGCCTTTTGGGCCTTCAAATAAACGGGTTGCCTTGCAACCCGTCGCAGCCTTGGGCAGCGACTACAGGTTTAGGGTTTTACTTCACAACTTTGCCCACGCCACGACCACGCGGGTCGGAGGCGGTTTCAAGTTGAGTGCCATTAACGCGGATGGCCTGAATATCGCCCATGTTCCAGCCCTGATCTTCCAGGGTGTAACCCATTGCTTTTAGCTCATCCGCCACCTTGCCGGTGAGCGGCGCATAGGCGTCGAAGTAGATCGTGTCTTTAGGCAGCAACTGGTGATGCACACGCTGTGCAGCCACGGCTTTTTCCAGCGGCAGGTTGTAGTCATAGAGGTTGTTCAGCACCTGAAAGATCGACGTAAAAATTCGCGAGCCACCGGGCGTACCTAGCACCAGCGTCACTTGCCCGTCGCGTGTCACCAGACTTGGGCTCATCGATGACAACATGCGCTTACCCGGCTCGATGGCGTTAGCATTGCCGCCTACCACGCCAAAGGAGTTCGCCACGCCCGGCTTGGAGCTGAAGTCGTCCATTTCGTCATTGAGCAAAAAGCCTGCGCCTTTAACCACAACGCCGCTGCCGTAATCCCAATTCAGGGTGTAGGTATTGCTGACCGCGTTACCTTGTTTATCCACGATAGAAAAGTGCGTGGTCTGATGCGGCTCAAGCCCTGGCTTGATATTGGCCGTTTCAGAAATCGCTTTCGGGTTTACTTCTTTCGCACGCTGAGCGATGTACGCCGGGGCAGTCAATTCAGCCACTGGCATCTTGCCGAAGTCCGGGTCGCCCAAATAGTCGGCACGGTCAGCAAATACGCGCTTTTCGATTTCAGCCAGCAAGTGGATATACGGCGCAGAATTAAGCTCGACGCCTTTAAAGTCCGCCGCACGGTCTTCCTTGATACCGATTAACTGTGCCAGCGCGATCCCGCCCGAACTTGGCAGCGGTGCGGTGTACAAGGTGTTGCCACGGAAGTCCACACGCATCGGTTCGCGCCAGTTGACCTTGTAGTCGTTCAGGTCTTCTTTGGTGATCAAGCCTTTATCCTGCTGCATTTGTGCAATCAGCAGGTCAGCGGTTTTGCCGTGATAAAACTCTTTGGCACCCTGATCGGCAATGCGCTCAAGGGTCTGTGCCAGCTCGGGCTGTTTGAAAGTCTCGCCGGGCTTCATGGTGCCGAAATAGTCACCAAAATTAGTGGTGCCGTTAAATAACGCCGAGGCATCTTCGCGGTATTGATATTGCTGGTTAGCCACTTTGAAGCCGTTTTTCGCATAACCCAAGGCCGGGGTCAGCAGCTCAGCCCACGGCAATTTACCGAATCGCTGATGCGCCTCCCACAGGCCCATCACCGTGCCCGGCACACCCGCAGCACGTGCGCCCACCAGGCTCAGGTTCTCGATGATTTCGCCTTTGTCGTTGAGGTACATATCGCGACTGGCCGCTTTAGGTGCGGTTTCGCGATAGTCGAGAAAGTAAGGTTTGCCATCGATAAACAGGGTCATGAACCCGCCGCCGCCGATGTTGCCAGCCTCGGGGTAAGTCACGGCCAGAGTGAAGGCTGTGGCGACAGCCGCATCGACAGCGTTGCCGCCTTTTTTAAGGATTTGCGCGGCGACTTCGGCGCCATATTGATCCGGCGCGGCAACAGCCCCGCCTTCCAGCGTGACCGCGAAAGCCGAGGTACTCGCCGCGATGGCAGCCGTCAAAGTCAGGGTTTTAAACCAAACAACACGCATGGTTATTTCCTTTTATTTTTGTTGGACGATGCTGAACCTTGTCTGATTTCAGTAACGTTTTCAAACAAAAGAAAACAAACCCGCTGGCGCTGGCCAAAGGTGCGATTTTTTAGGTTGAAGATCAAAAGATCGCAGCCTGCGCCAACGATTACTCGCAGGTCGCGTAGCTGGCGAGCTTGGTCTGGATAAAGTCCAAAAAGCATTGGATGCGCAGAGCCAACTGCGAGTTGCGGTAGTACACAGCGTTGATCGGCTGGCGATAACCACTGTTGAACTCGCCCAGCACCACCTGTAAACGTCCCGCCTTGATGTCTTCGTGGGTCATAAAGTGCGACAAGCACGCAATTCCCTGCCCTTGCAGCGCCAAATGACGAACCGTCTCACCGCTGGATGCGCTGATCTGCGGCTGAATTGGCCAACGATCACCTTGGGCATAACGTAGCGGCCACTGGTTCAAACCATCGTTTTGAGTGAAGCCGATCAAGGTGTGATTGACCAAGTCTGCAACACCGCTCGGCATGCCATGCCGGGCAATATATTCAGGGCTGGCGAGGATGTTCAGCGGGCTGCAACCCAGGGAGCGGGCGTGCAAGGTGGAGTCGGCCAACGTGCCGATGCGAATGGCGATATCGGTGCTCTGCTCCAGCAGGTCGATGATTAAATCATTGCTGTTGAGCTCTAGCAGGATGTCGGGATACAACGCTCGGAACTCGCTGATGTACGGCACGATGGCGTGCAGCACAAAGGGCGCGGCAGCGTTGATGCGCAGGCGCCCCGAGGGAGTGCGCTGGTGCGAGATTAGACGCTCTTCCAGCTCATCCATTTGTTCCAGAATCAGCTTGGCCCGTTCAAAGAAGAACTTGCCTTCTTCAGTCAGATCCATGCGCCGCGTGGTGCGGTTGATCAGCGTGGTTTCAAGCTTGGCCTCCAGCCGTGACAGCGTGCGGCTGACGGCTGAAGGCGTTTGCCCGGCCTGTTCGGCAGCAGCCGAAATCGAGCCGCACTCAATCACCGAAACAAAAATTTGCAGCTCATCGGATCTGGCTTTCACACATGCCCCTCAGTGGTTACAGGCTTGATAGTAGCCGCATGCTGGGCAAATGGGGGTTATGCCTTCACGCCAAACACGTCAGTCAGATGCTGCTCGTAACGGGCGGCGTCGATTTCTGGCTGTGGGCGTTTCATGACGTCAACACACAAAAAGGTCGGCAGGCCGGTCATGCCTAAGAACTCATTGGCCTTGTGGAACGGGAAGTACACCGCGTCTACACCTTTACCTTCAAAGAAGTCCGCGGGGTCATCAAACGCTTGCTGCGGCGCGTTCCAGGTCAGTGACAGCATGTATTTTTTATCGTGGATCAAACCGCCGCTGCCATAACGCTGTGAAGCGTCGGAGCGGGTGCGACCGTCACTGGCGTAGAGCTTGCCATGACCTTCGGTGAACACTTCGTCCACGTACTTTTTAACGATCCACGGCGCGCCCATCCACCAGCCCGGCATTTGGTAAATGATCACGTCAGCCCACATAAACTTCTCGACCTCTTCGGCCACGTTGTAGCCTTCGTCGATGTGGGTGACTTTGACTTCAAAACCATGGCGATCGAAAAACGCCAGCGCGGTGTCGTGCATGGTCAAGTTGTAACGACCATCAGAGTGAGCAAACTTTTTAGCACCATTGAGCAATAGAATCTTTTTCATCATCAGCCTCTTCAGGGATCAACCCTCAGCGCTGTTGAGCGGCATGGGGTGTTAAAGGTTTAAAACGTGACGGCACGATATAGGGACCTTCCTTGCGGAAAAACCCGTGCTGAGACAAATGACACTTGCCTGAAAGTCACGAATCGGCATCAGATTGTTGCAAAAACCTGTCAGCCGTTGCTTGGCAAGTGCGTACTCAGCAGCGCCATGCCTATAAACACGTGTTTGTGCAACGGGGTGAACCATTGGCCGCCGCGACAGCGAAAGACTAAATCTGTAAGAAATGTCTCAGAGTTGTTTTCCACTGTATGCCTGAATTTTTACCGGGAGTAATATCCGGGACTGCCTGACACCCGAGGCCAACTGGAGCCACGGGTGACTCTCGACAAACATTGAAAACAACAACCAACAGGGCACCCGATGGCTGACGCTAACTCCCCCCCGGTCACACTTAAACGCGGCTTAAAAAATCGTCATATCCAGCTGATTGCCTTAGGCGGTGCCATTGGTACGGGCCTGTTTTTAGGCTCGGCGGGCGTACTCAAATCAGCAGGCCCGTCGATGATTCTGGGTTATGCGATTGCCGGTTTTATCGCGTTTCTGATCATGCGCCAGCTGGGCGAAATGATCGTTGAGGAACCGGTAGCGGGCTCTTTCAGCCACTTCGCGCACAAATATTGGGGCGGTTATGCCGGTTTTCTATCGGGCTGGAACTATTGGGTGCTGTATGTGCTAGTGGGCATGGCCGAGCTGACGGCAGTGGGCAAATACATCCAGTTTTGGTGGCCTGAGGTGCCGACGTGGATGAGCGCCGTGGTGTTTTTTGTACTGGTCAACTTGATCAATACGCTCAATGTCAAAGTGTTCGGCGAGATGGAGTTCTGGTTCGCCATCATCAAGGTCGTCGCAATCGTCGGCATGATTGTGCTGGGCTGCTACCTGCTGTTCAGCGGCACCGGTGGCCCGCAAGCTTCAATCAGTAACCTATGGAGCCACGGCGGGTTCTTCCCCAATGGCGGCACCGGGTTGTTGATGGCGATGGCCTTCATCATGTTCTCGTTCGGGGGGTTGGAGCTGGTGGGCATCACGGCCGCCGAAGCCAGCGAGCCGAAAAAAGTTATCCCCAAAGCCATCAACCAAGTGGTGTACCGGATTCTGATTTTCTACGTCGGCGCACTGACCGTGCTGCTGGCGCTGTACCCGTGGGATCAGTTGCTGGTCACCTTGGGCGCCGGTGGCGATGCCTACGGCAGCAGCCCGTTTGTGCAAATTTTTGCCTTGATCGGCAGCGATACCGCCGCGCAGATCCTCAACTTTGTAGTGCTCACCGCCGCGCTGTCGGTTTACAACAGTGGCGTGTACTGCAACAGCCGCATGCTATTCGGCTTGGCCGAGCAAGGTGATGCGCCTAAAGCCCTGATGAAGTTGACCAAAAATGGTGTGCCACTGCGGGCGCTGGGCGTGTCGGCACTCGTGACGCTACTGTGCGTGGTGGTCAACTACGTGGCACCGCACAAAGCGCTGGAACTGCTGTTTGCACTGGTGGTTGCGTCGCTGATGATCAACTGGGCACTGATCAGCCTCACTCACATCAAGTTCCGTAAAGCGATGGCGGCACAGGGTGTGGAGCCTTCGTTCAAAGCGTTCTGGTCACCTTTTAGCAACATTCTGTGCCTGGTTTTCATGGCTGTGATTGTTTCTGTGATCTGGATGATCCCCGATGTTCGCGCCTCGGTGTACGCCATCCCGGTGTGGCTGTTGATCATTTACGGGTTTTATCAAGTGCGTTTGCGCACAGGCAAAGCATTACCGACTCGGCACTAAGCGTTAGCCCGTAACAGAAAAACCCCCGTTACTCTTCTGAGCAACGGGGGTTTTTTATGAGTCGCAAAAAACCGGAAAGTCCGCCCGACGCGGACTCCCGGAAAAGACCCTATTCGGGCTTGCGATAGCTATTGATGATGGCCGAGAAATCTTTGCCGCCTTCTCCGCGCAAACTCATGGCTTGATACAACTGCTGCGCCACCGCGCCCAATACCACGGGCTGATGCGCCTGACGCGCCGCTTCGGTGGCCAGGCCCAGATCCTTGAGCATCAGCTCGGCACCAAAACCGCCGGTGTAACCGCGTGAGGCCGGGGCGGTTTCCACAATGCCCGGCCACGGGTTGTACACCTCAGAACTCCAGCAACGGCCCGTGGAGCTGTTGATCACCCCCGCCAACACTTCGCTGTCGATGCCCAGTGCAGCGCCCAACGCCATCGCTTCGCTGACCCCAACCATCGAGATTCCGAGCAGCAAGTTGTTGCAGATTTTAGCCACTTGGCCGGTGCCCACATCCCCGCAATGGACGATGTTTCGGCCCATTTGAGCGAGTACCGGTTGCAGGGTGTCGAACAGGGCTTGAGTGGCGCCGACCATGAACGTCAAGGTGCCCGCTTGCGCACCGCCCGTCCCGCCAGACACCGGCGCATCGGCCATGTGTACGCCTTGTTTGGCTGCCGCAGCGGCCACATCGCGGGCAGTTTGAGGGTCGATGGTGCTGCAATCCATTGCCGGGACGCCTTCGCCGATACCGGCCAAAACGCCGTTTTCACCCAACCAGACGCTACGCACGTGGGCCGCAGCCGGGAGCATGGTGATGACCAGTTCTGAGCCTTGTGCTGCCTCGCGCGGCGAAGCACTGATGTGCCCGCCCTGACTGGCCAAGTCGGCCAACACCTCTTTGTTGAGGTCAAACAGGTTCAGCGAATGCCCAGCTTTTAACAGGTTGCGCGCCATCGGTGCGCCCATGTTGCCCAAGCCGATAAATGCGATTTTCATGCCTGTGCCCTCAACGAAGATTGATGGTGGTGTTAACGCCATCATTCACGCTGTCATCGTCGAACCAGCGACTGGTGACGGTTTTGGTCTGGGTATAAAACTGCACGACTTGTTTGCCGTATGGCCCCAAATCGCCAAGCTTGGAACCCCGCGAGCCCGTGAAGCTGAAGAATGGAACTGGCACTGGAATCGGGATGTTGATGCCGACCTGACCCACATCAATTTCGCTCTGGAACTTACGAGCTGCCGCCCCGCTTTGAGTGAACAGCCCGGTGCCGTTACCAAACGGGTTGGCGTTGACCAGCGCGATGGCCTGATCAAGCGTATCGACCTCAAGCACCACCAACACTGGGCCAAAAATTTCTTGGGTGTAAATCTGCATGTCAGTGGTGACGCCAGAAAACAGCGTTGGGCCGATGAAGTTGCCCTGTTCAAAACCCGGCACCTGCACATGACGACCGTCGAGTTCCAGCGTGGCGCCTTCTTTGATCCCGCTTTCAATCAGCCCCAGCACGCGCTCTTTCGCACGCTTGGAAATCACTGGGCCTACATCGGTGCCCGGCTCGCTGCCCGCGTTGACCTTAAGCTTTTGCGCCAGCGCCTTGAGATCGGGTATCCATTGTTTGGCGGCCCCCACCAGTACGACGACGGAGGTGGCCATGCAGCGCTGACCGGCAGCGCCAAAACTCGCACCTACCAGCGCATTCAACGTTTGCTGACGGTTGGCATCGGGTAACACCACCGCATGGTTTTTAGCGCCCATCATCGATTGCACGCGTTTACCGTGACGACCAGCCAAGTCATACACATGCGTGCCCACAGCCGTTGAGCCCACAAACGATACGGCCTTGATATCGGCGTGGGTGCAAAGCGCATCCACTACGTCTTTGCCACCGTGAACCACGTTTAGCACGCCCGGCGGAACGCCCGCCTCAAGCGCCAGCTCGACCAGCATCAGGGTCGACAGCGGGTCTTGCTCAGACGGTTTGAGCACGAAGGTATTGCCGCAAGCAATGGCCATCGGGAACATCCACAACGGGATCATTGCCGGGAAGTTGAAGGGCGTGATCCCTGCGCACACACCAATGGGTTGGCGCAAGGTGTAGGTATCGACACCGCCTGCGACGTTTTCAGCGAATTCGCCCATCTGCAATGTACCGATGGAGCACGCATGCTCAACCACTTCCAGACCACGGAAAATATCGCCTTCGGCGTCAGCGATGGTTTTGCCTTGTTCGGCGCTCAACACCGTTGCGATACGTTTGGAATGCTCACGAATCAGCGCTTGCAGCTTAAGCATGATGCGCATGCGTGCACCAATCGGCGTCAACTTCCAGGTCTGGAAGGCGCGCTGGGCAGCGTCGATAGCGGCATTGACTTCATCCGCCGTGGCAAACGGAACTTTGGCCAGCACTTGCTGAGTGGCAGGGTTAACGATGTCGTGCCACTCGGTGGTCTGCGACTCGATCCATTCGCCATCAATCAGCAAGCGAGCGTTTTGATACGGGGTAGTAGAAACGTTCATGGAAGTCTCCGAAATTATTTTTATAGTGCGGGCGTCCAGATTGGTCGCAGGACTGTTTTTGGAGTATAGGTGTGCGTTCTTCTAATAAGAACGCACATAAAAGCCGGTCTAACATGCAAAAAAACATCACATCGTTAAGCGCTTTGAACTGGGACGACCTGAAGTTTTTTCTTGAGGTGGCCCGTACCCGTAAAGCCAGCAGCGCGGCCAAACGCTTGGCTGTTGACTACACGACCGTGTCGCGCCGCATCAGCTCGCTTGAGGCCGCACTCGGCACCCTGCTGTTTGAGAAGTCACGTACCAATGGCTTTACGCTGACCAACGAAGGCCAACGTTTACTCGGTTTTGCCGAGTCAATTGAAAGCACATTGCACATGGCCTGCGAGCAAGTTTCGGGGTCGGGCGTGGCGTTGTCGGGGCATGTGCGAATGGGCTGCACGGAAGGTTTTGGCAGTTTTTTCATCACCCCGCAACTGAGCCACTTTGTGGATGCCTACCCGGCCATTTCGGTGGATATTTTGCCGCTGCCGCACTTCATCAGCCTGTCCAAGCGCGAGGCTGACATCGTCATTGCATTGGAGCGCCCCGAACACGGGCCTTATGTGTGCTGCAAACTGTGCGACTACCGATTGCAATTGTTTGCGACCCAAGAATATCTGGATCAGCACCCGCCGATCCGCTCTGCAGCTGACTTGGTTGAGCACCCGTTTATCAGTTACGTCGATGATTTGGCGTTCAGCTCCGAGTTGCTGTACTTGGCCAACGTACTGCCCGGCGCCAGCGCCAACCTGCGCAGCACCAGCGTAATTGCGCAGTTCGTGGCGGCGCAGCAAGGGCGCTCAATGGCGATCTTGCCGTGCTTCCTGGCCGCCCAAGACCCGCGCTTACTGCCCGTGTTACCGAATGAGATCAACCTCACACGCCAGTTCTGGATGTACTGTCGCGAAGACCTGCGCAAACTCAAGCGCATCACCCTGTTGTGGGATTACATCAGGGAAGTGACGGAGCTCAATGCGCCGCTGCTGCTGGGGCAAACCCGTGAGTTGAAATTTGCGGACTCGTGAATACTGCCCAGAGATGTGATGTTCTGATCTACAAAAATCAAAAGATCGCAGCCTGCGCCAGCCTCAACGAGCATACGTTTTTGACGCCGCATTCATCGTTAATCAGCGATAACCACAATCGCTACCCGGCGGTTTTCGGTACGCCCAGCGCGGGTTTTGTTGGTGGCCACGGGTTCGCGGCTGCCCAGCCCTCGCACTTGAATATTTTCAGGGCGCATGCCGACTTTGGTCAGGGCTTTGACCACGCTGTTGGCCCGGCGCACGGACAGTTGTTCGTTGTAGGCTTCTTGACCCGAGGCGTCGGTGTGGCCATCAACCCGAACACGCTGGATATCAACAGCCAGTAAGGCCGTGCCAATACGCTCAACAATTTCCTGACTTTGGGCGTTAAGCACTTCCAAATCGCTGCCAAAGAGCACTTTGCCCGACAAGCCAAATGCCCAACCCTCGTCAGTCAGTTCAAAGCCCTGCTGTTTAAGCACGGCAATCTGCGCTGGGGTCAGGCCTTTTTGCGGGGCCGTCTGGCAGCCCGTTAATGCCAGGGTGGTCAGCATCATCACGAGGCCGAAAAACTGGAAGTAACGCTGAGTCAATGCACGCATAAGGGAATTAGCTCCTGGTAGTCACGGGGGAAGCGGGGTACTCCGACTCCGCTAAGTGTTGCCCGCCTCTGGCGAGGCGTTTGGCCTGATACATGGCGGCATCGGCGGCACGCAGCAGGGTATCCGGGGCAGTGCCATGCTCGGGGTAAACGGCAATGCCGATACTGAGCGAGGTCACAACACTGGTTTGCCCGCCGAGCAATATCGGCTCATGCATGCTGAGGATGATTTTTTCAGCAATGCGCTGGGCGTCTTCAATGGAGTGCAATGGGGTCAACAAAATCGCAAACTCGTCACCGCCCAGACGCGCCACTAAATCGTGCTCTCGCAGCAGCGCCTGCACCCGCGTGGCCAAAGCCACCAGCACAGCGTCGCCCGCAGCATGACCAAAGTTGTCATTAATGTGCTTGAAATGGTCACTGTCCAGAAACAACACCGCCACTTTCTCGCTCGCCTTGTACCGCCCGCGCAACGCCAGCGCCAAGCGCGCTTCAAAATAGGCCCGGTTGGGCAGCCCCGTCAGTGAGTCGTGGCTGGCTTGATGCGCCAAGGTTTGATTTTCGTTTTGCAGACGGGTTTGCCAAGAGGCCAATTCATCCAGCAACGCATTGAAGTCGTTGCCCAAACTGTCGAGTTCGGCGATGTTCGCGGGCGGCACCCGGCGGTCAAATGCACGTTCGCGGCGAGCGGCATGAGCCACGTTAGCCAAGTTTTTGAGGGGGCCAGTAATGCCGCTGAGCAAACGTGTGGATAAATACAGCGCACTCCAGGCGCTCAACACCACACACACAAGAATCCCCAATAAGCCGCTGAGCAAAAAGTGCAGCATATTCGCCCCGTGGCCGCTGACACTAACCCTGCCCACTTCGCGATCCTGATGCACAATCGGCAAGACGACGGGCTGTTGCAGCAAGCTATTGGCCAGCAGCCTTTCGACCTTCGATAACACCCCTGTTTCTGGACGCCGCCATTGCGCCAGCAACTCACCATCTGCCGTAAACACTTGGGCGTGCGCCACGGCTTCGGTCGACGCAATCATGGCCAACGCCTCGTTGGCCGCCGCTTTGTCATCGAACACCACGGCAGCTTCAACGGTGTAGTTGATGGAGCGGGCAATCAAATGCAGGTTGTGGTCGGCATACACTTTGAGTGCGACAACCCCCAAAACCGTCAGCGAAATGCTGGCCAATGTCACAGCCACCAACGCAACCGCCAAGTGCCCACGGCTAAGCACCGAGCGCAGGCTGCGCAGGTTTTCAGACGATTTATGCAGGATCATGGTTCACCCGCCTTGCGCCGTGACAACTGCAATACGCTCGGGTGAATGCGCACGCCACTGCGGGCAACGGAGTCGAGGTTGACCTCAAACGACACTTGCTCATCGCCGACACGCAAGCAGAACAAGCTTCCGACCGTGCATTGATCGCCCTCTTCGCTGATGCTGAGCACGGCTTTACCGCTGAGCGAGGTGAACAAGTTACTGCGTTCGGCATCGCTCAACTTGCCCACGTACAGAGCATTACAGCCGGTTGTGATTGAGGGATTTTTCGCCAATAACCGACGAACCTGCACCGGCCTGCCACTCGCTTGAGTGGCGCCTTTAAGCAAGTCATCGGTGTATTGAGTCGGGCCAACGACGCATAGCTGTAATTGAGCGGGTTCAACCGGCCAACGGGCATAGCTGAGGATGCCCAGAACAACTTGAGTCACGGCCTTGGCACGTTGCTCAGCCCTGTTGGGCTGTGCTTGTGACTGAGCAAGAGCGGGAGCGCTCAACACAAGCAGACACGCCAACAGCAGCCATTTACGCCAGCCAAAAGGCTGTTCTGCCGACGAGACAGCCACGTCCATGCAGGGATTCTCTGTATTCTTTGTAGGGATAATGTCGCAACGATAGCACAGGCCGTGTATCCCCCGTGATACACCCGTGTTGCGACTTATTCATTGCCTACGGCTATGTCAGCCCCAGCATCAGCCCGCTTAAACGTTTGACCTTGCGTTGTACCGCCTCTTCAAATACGCCCTTTCGTGGCTCGACCAAGCTGAACCAATGCTTGGCACGGGTGATGCCGGTGTAGATCAATTCTTTGGTCAATACCGGATTCAGCGCCTCAGGAAGAACAAGCGCGGTGTGCGAAAACTCAGAGCCTTGAGACTTGTGCACCGTCATGGCGTACACCGTTTCAACATCGTTGAGCCGACTCGGCAGTACAAAGCGTATGCCGCCTTGCCCGTCGTTACGGGCAAAGGCCACACGCAATACATGGCGCGGCGTCGGCCCTTCGCGCTCGGGAAGCTTGAGCGCGATGCCAATATCGCCATTCATCAAGCCGAGCCCGTAATCGTTGCGTGTCATCAGCACCGGACGCCCTTCATACCACTGCTGGTCGCTTTCAATCAGTTTGCGGGCGAACAACGCACGAGTAATACGCTCGTTCAACCCTTCAACACCCCACGGCCCTTTTCGCACAGCGCAGAGCACTTGAAACGCCTCAAAAGCCTCCAGCACTTTGCCTGCCCACACAGCCCAGCAAGGGTCTTCAAGGGGCGCATCGCCAGCCGGGCGCTGATCACGCAGCACCTCAAGGTAATGCCGATAACCTTTGGCCGCCTCACTTCGACCATCCAGCGCCAAGCGCTCGAACTGACGGTCTTGCTCGCCCTTGAGTGCCAGCGCAAAAAGATCGGCATAGTGGCCGCTGCTTAATACATCCCGCGCCGCTTGCGACTGCTGCTGATTGACCAGACGTGAAAGCTGACCAATACCGCTGCCCTCACCAAAACGTCGTGAATGACGCAGCATGACCACTTGCTGCGCTAAGGGGTGACTACCATCCCTATCTTGTTGTAAGTCGCTGTCCGCGAGGTTTTCGCCGCTGACGTGCTCCAGCCACTCACGGGTTTGTGGGGTGTACCAACCGGCTTGCGCATCGCGACACAAATCACCCAGCACGGCCCCGGCCTCTACCGACGCCAGTTGGTCCTTGTCGCCTAACAGCACTAAACGTGCATGGGCGGGCAAGGCATCGAGCAAGTTCGCCATCATCTCCAGGTCAATCATCGACGCCTCATCGACGACCAGCACATCCAGCGGCAAACGATTGCCCGCATGATGTCGAAAGTGTCGGGTGCCGGGCCGGCTGCCTAACAAGCGGTGAACGGTCGTCACGTCGCTGGGGATTTTTTGCCGAACCTTGTCATCCACTTCCAGCGATTTAACTTGCAGGCTGATGGATTCGGTTAAACGGGCCGCGGCCTTGCCGGTGGGCGCCGCCAGCCGGATACGCAACGGCGCACCCGCTTCAACGGCCGGGGCCTGCAACAACGCCAACAAGCGCACAACGGTGGTGGTTTTACCTGTGCCCGGGCCACCCGTGACGATGCTGAATGCCCCTCGTGTGGCCAAAGCGCACGCCAGTTTTTGCCAGTCAATCGGAGCATTCTGCGCTTGGCTGCCAAATAAGCCATTCAGTCGTGCAGGCAAGTCGTCAGGGGTGACCTCAGTCACCGCGAGACGTTGGCGCAATGCGCTGTCGATTCTTCGTTCATAGGCCCAATAGCGGCGTAAATACAGACGGCGCTCACTCAATACCAAAGGACGATCGGCGACCAGTGCGGGGGATTGTCCGGCATGTTCGACCAATGCGCTGGTTTGCAAAGCCTTGCACCAAGCATCGCCGTCCAGCGCCTCCAGCAGTTGCGAAGGCAACAGCATGGCGCTGGTCTGTAGATCGCCTTCCGGGGGTAAAGACAGGGCGAAGTCGGGCTCTTTGAGGGTTTCGAAAAGGTCCAGACAGACATGCCCGTGGCCCAACTGATGGCTGGTTAAAGCCGCCGCCAGCAAGACCAAAGGGTCGCCCTGCGGGTCAAGCTCATGCAGGAAGGCAACAAAGGCTTTGTCCAAGGCGCGCAACCAGCCGCGCTCGACCCAGCGCTCCAGCAACAGGAGCAAATCTGCGGCACACGTCAAAGGTTGCAACTGGGCCAGGCTCTCGGCAGTTAACGGTGTTGGCAATAACTCGGCAAACGAACGACTCATAACAGCACTCCCTGTTCCCAGGCCGGCTCAGCGTGTTGGGGCTCAGATTTACCCTGAAACATCAGATCCAGGCTTTCGATCAAGACTCGGGGCGGGCGCGTGAAAAATACGCCCTGCCCTTGGGATCGCGTGCCCCGCAAGAACAGGTACAACGCCCCGCCCATGTGCTGGTCGTAATCGTAATCAGCCAAACGTGCTTTGAGCTGACGATGCAGCGCCAACAGGTACAACACATATTGCAGGTCGTAGCGGTTATCCAGGATGGAGGCGGTCATTGCGTGTTCGGTGTAGGCCGAATCGTCGGCACCTAACCAATTGGACTTATAGTCCGCCACGTAATAACGCCCTTCGTGCTCGAAGGTGAGGTCAATAAAGCCTTTAAACATGCCGTTCAACAGGCTCGGCTCAGCCGCGGCCCGTGGCGCACCGCTGTGAGTGTGCTGTCGCACTAAGTGATCTAATTGCAAAACATCCACTTTATGGCTGGCAAACCAGAACTCCATTTCGATCTGGAACTGGTTCAAGTGGCTCAACACGACTGCGGGTTGGCCGTTATTCAAGCGCAGCGGTTCGTCTTGTACATGCTGCAACCAATCACCCAAGGTCTCAATCCAGCCTTGCCAACCACGTCGATTACAACGCCGGGCGACGGCGTCTTTGATCGCAGAAGGATCGGCCTTGAAGCCTTCACTGCCCGCCCATTCAAGTAAGCCATGCAGAAAGGTTCCCGGATTTGGCCCACGGGGGAAGCGATGTATATCGCCGCCACTGAGTAACACATCACGCGGGGCATCGGGATCTAGCCGCTCATCATCTGACAGCTTTTGTGCCAAAGCGCTTTCAGGCGCCTCAACAGTCCCGGCGCTGAGGCTGTCACTAATGCGCAATGCGCTGTAGGACGCGATCCACCAGTTCTCCGCTGCACGACGCTTAGGTATCAGCGGCTTAAGCAGCGTGGCGTCATTGGCCGGCGGGTAAAAATGCGTTTCGCTGGCAGGTGGGACAACGTCGCACTGGATCGCGTCGCACCCTTGCTGCACATCTGCCAGCCAGCGTTCCAGAGCGACAGATTCAGGCAATACCGCGCCACCTCCCAACAAGTAGCCCAAGGCAGACAGATGCAGCACCGAGCGGTTGTTATTACCGCGTTTAAGATCTGCAACCCCAAGCCAGCAAGCATGCTGGGCGCGGGTTAGTGCCACGTAGAGCAAGCGTAAGTCTTCTGCCAGACGCTCATCGTCTGCTTTGGTGATCAACTCCGGCGTCGCTTTTAAGCTCACGTGAGCGTTGCCGTCGGCGTCGTGGTAATGCAGCGGTAAACGGCTGCCATCCACCGGTTTGGTTGAGCAAATGAACGGCAAGAACACCAACGGGTATTCCAGACCTTTGGATTTGTGAATGGTGACAACCTTGACCAACTGCTCGTCGCTTTCAAGGCGTAGCACTTGCTCTTCTGCGGCCTGCCCGGACAACGCCAGATGCTCGGCCAAATACCGGATCAGCGCTTGCTCGCCATCCAGTTCAGACGCCGCCTGCTGTAACAATTCAGACAGGTGCAGCACGTTCGTTAACACGCGCTCGCCATCGGTACGGGCAATCAAGGCGTGGGGCAGCTCAAAGTCATGCAGCAAGCGGCGCAACATGGCCAAGACGCCTTGCTTGCGCCAAATCTCACGGTAGCCACGGAACTGCATTACCCGCGCTTCCCAAGCCAATTCGTCTTGATTCAAGCGTTCGAGTTCAATCAGCGGCAGGTCGAGGGTTACACAGGCCAATGCGGCACGCAGCGGACGCTCTACGTCTGGCTCGGCGCAAGCTTTAAGCCATGCCAGTACATCGCGAGCCTCTTGCGCGGCGTACACCGAATCCTTATCGGACAAGTAAACACTTCGCACACCACGCGCTGACAGTTCACGCCGAACGGCCTGAGCTTCTTTACCATCTCGCACCAAAATCGCGATATCCGCGGGCAGTACGCCGCGAAATGCTTTGCCCTCTTGAGCAAAGCCACACAGCCCTTGCTGACCGCCATTGAGTAACTCAACGATTTGGCTGGCACACGCTGCCGCTAAATGCTGACGATAAACTGCGCCCGAAACCGGTTGGTCGGAGGGCAGTTGCCAGACATTCAAGGCACTGATGGGCTGCCCCCCAAGCTGTAGGACTTCTTTGCGCCCTTGAGACTTAACCGAGACAAATGGCACAGGGTTTTCAGAACCTTCGCGGAACAGAAAGGCTCCACGCCCGGTATCTCGTTGCTCTGCTCGCTCAAAGACGTGGTTAACCGCCTTAACCATCGCATGGCTGGAACGAAAGTTGGTGTCCAGTGTATGTAAGCGGCCCTGAGTCGCGTGGCGAGCGCGCAAGTAGGTGTAGATGTCGGCACCACGAAAGGCATAAATCGCTTGCTTGGGGTCGCCGATCAGGAACAATCCCGTCTCGGGTGTGTTCTCTTCAATCGTGTAGATGGTTTCAAAGATGCGGTACTGAACCGGGTCCGTGTCTTGAAATTCGTCGATCAGCGCCACCGGGAACTGTTCACGAATCAAGGTCGCCAAGCGTTCGCCGCCTTCGGCCTGCAACGCAGCGTCTAGCCGGAGCAACATGTCGTCAAAACCCATCTCGGCACGACGGCGTTTTTCTTCTTCAAAACGCGCACTCACCCAGCGGGCTGCATGCTCAAGAACGGCAGCATCGGGGCTCGGCAAGGCATCCAGTGCTGTTTTAAGGCCCTGCATGGCGTCCAATGCCGGATGCCGCGGCGGCTCTGACTTCCAGGCTTCGGCCATGCCATCCGGGGTTAAGCGAGTAAAGCCCGTCCCAAGATCAAGCTGCTCTTGCGTATCGTCACTCGCCCATGCGCTGAGCTTTTCGAACCAAGGCTCGAAGTAGCGCGCTTGCATTTTTCGCCCATCGACCGCTTTGTTAGCGACCCCTTGCAGGCATATATCGCGTAATTCTTGAGCCCATTGCAGCCACGGCGCCTTGAGTTGCAGCAACGCTTGGCGACGCTCTAACAAGCAAGCCTCAATGATTTGCGCCGGTGTTTGTTCTGCGTTTGTGGACGAGCGTGAGCTGGCGAACAAAGCGCGTACACGAGGCAACAGCGCTGCCGGCCCGCTCCAGTTAGCGCGAACCCAGTTCAATGCGTCGCCGTGCATGGGGTAGCAGAACAGTCGCCAGTAGTCGCGTAGCACTTCGCCAAGCAGGTCGCTGTGGTCGGTTTCCAAGGTTTGGGTAAACAAGCTGCCACTGTCAAACGCATGCTCGCGCAGCATCCGCTGGCACCAACTGTGAATGGTCGAAACGGCGGCTTCATCCATCCACTGCGCGGCGATGTCGAGCCGTCCGGCGCAGGCCGCCCACTGATCGGGAGTGAATTGGTCCCGGAGTTGCGCGACTAATGTGTCGGGCTCCGTGATTTCGTCACGGAAGAACCTTGCCGCTTCAGCAAGACGCGTGCGAATACGATCGCGCAGCTCTTTGGTGGCGGCATCGGTGAATGTCACCACAAGGATTTGTGGCGGCAGTAACTCACGGCCAAAACCTGCTTGATCGGCGCCATGCCCCAATATCAAGCGCAAATAAAGGGCCGAGATGGTGAAGGTTTTGCCGGTGCCCGCACTGGCCTCAATCAACTGGCTGCCACGTAATGGGAAGGCTAACGCCAAAGGTGTTTTTTGCGCACTCATTAACAAGCCGCCTCGCTGCTAAGGGAACGCCAAGGTGCGTCAAATAAGGGGCGATAGAGAGCGTCGCACCAGTCAGAAAATTCACCACTGGCCATCAGCGCGGCGTAGTCCGGGAACTGACGAAGCAAGGCAGCACTTTCTCGACGCTCACCTTCGCTGGTTTGCCCATCACCTTCGTAGGCCTTTTGTGCTGCGGCATCCGCTTTAACTGGGTCTGTTTGCGCTAACCATGCGAACGCTGTTTTAACTGCAATCGGCAGGGGGCGGTCCATGCCCGCCTTCCAGGCCATTAGCAGGTTGCTGAGAATATCGTTGGCATGCTTGGCCTCAAGAGGCGCCAGTAACAACGTGTCATCACTGGCGACCAGCGCAGTGGACATGTCCAGACCGGTGGCACATGCCGCCAGATGCTGGACCCACGCGCGCGTCAGCCGATGCCATTTGCGGGTTTTAATTGCGCCAATGCTGTTAGGAATCGTCGTAATTGACAGTAATCCACCATCACTGCGCTGGTGCAGATGACTGAGCCAGCCTTCAAGTATCAGGCCCTGATGCTCAACACTGACAGGCTGGGCACTATTAAGCGGCGTCGGCCAAAGGGCCAGTAACTGCTGATAACGTTGGAGGATGTCGGGCAGCGGCTCCATCAATTCGTGTTGTAGGCACTCACCGAAACCAGCCATAGGCAGCAGCCCACTGCCCTGCAATTGAAGGGCGCGTGCGTGCAGTGCGTCCTCGATATGTTCGGGCTGAGCTAATGCGGCCTCAAGCAAGCTGTCGCTGAGCGTATAGCGCTGCAAAGCATCGAGAACAAAGGGCTCCTCATCCTCCAGAGGCACTTCGGCAGCCTCAAAGTAGACTTTCAGGCGCTGGCTAAAGAAGTGTCGCACCGGGTTACGCAGGAAGTCTTGCAACTGAGTCAGAGTGAGAGGCTCCTCCTGATGATGAGCGCCTAACCCTGTCGGCAAGATTTGTTCAGGCCGTGGCTCATGCAGTTGTTGCCACTCATGAGCGTAGCTAAACAGGTTGGGGTTGCCCTCATGAAAGTAGCGCGTACTGAATGGCTGAAGTGGATGCTCTTGGGTCATCGCCTCAAGCAAATCCCCTTCCCCTGCCAAATGCCAACCACTGGCGAGATGGTCACGCAACTGTCCGATAAGTACGCAAGCCGGGCGCTCACTGTTGTCACGAATACTGCGCCCGACCCAACTGATATACAGCTGATCGCGTGCGGAAAGCAGGGCTTCGAGTAACAGATAACGGTCGTCTTCACGTCGGGAACGATCACCAGGACGGTAGTCACTGCCCATCAAGTCGAAGTCCAACGGTGGTTGCGCACGCGGGTAGTCACCGTCGTTCATACCGAGCAAGCACACGAGCTTGAACGGGATGGCACGCATCGGCATCAAGGTGCAAAAGTTGACGGCTCCGGCGAGGAAGCGCTGCGAAAGCTTGCCCTGGTCGAGGCCTGCTAGCCATGCTTCGCGTACAACCGTGAGAGGCAGCTCATCTTGCAGCCCCACCATTTCACAGGTTTCGAGCCAGTTTTCTCGCAGCTCTTCAAGCTGAGCCAGTAAGTAGTCGTCGTGCTCGGTTTCTGCCTGAAAAAACAGCTGCACCAATGCTTGCAGGCGTTCGCCCCATTGTTGAGGCAAAGCTGGCTGTGAGAGTTCTTGGTGGGCTATTTCCAGCGCGTCAAGTAAAGCAACCAGAGGGCCAATCAGGACTGCATCCAAGCCGCCAATCTCGTCATAAGGTTCGATGCCATCGCATGCCTGCCCGCTGCCGACAGCGTAACCAAGCAACATGCGACGCAGGCCAAAACGCCAACTGTTTTGTTCCAACTGCGACGGCAGGCCCAGTCCCGCGCGTTGCTCGGCATTCAGTCCCCAGCGAATTCCCGCTCCCTCGATCCAGCGGTGGAGCGTCGGCAAGTCCCGCTCGTGCATGTTAAAACGCGCACGCAATGCGGGAACATCCAACAGATCAAGGATTTCGCTTACAGGGAAGCGGCTGTCAGGCAGCTTTAACAGGTGCTCGATGGCGATCAATAACGGGTCACGCCCTCGCTGACCTTGGTCGGCCAGCGTAAACGGAATAAAGCGACGGTCATTGCGGTCGATCTGGCCAAATACCGCGCGGATATGTGGGGCATAACTATCCACATCCGGCACCATGACGATCACGTCACGCGGCTGCAGGTCCGGGTTTTCGCTGAACCGTGCAAGCAGTTGGTCGTGCAGGATCTCGACTTCTCGTTGCGCGCTGTGGGCAATATGGAACCGAATCGACTGGTCTGTCTTTAAATCGACTGCTGGCCACAGCTCACGGGTTTCGTTGAGTGGGCGCAACTCAAGAATGTCATCTTGCAGTTGATTGAGCTGATTGCGTGGTTCGACTTCACTGAATAGATCAATGCGTCCATCGCGAAAAGCTGAGCGATAACTGTTGGGGTCGTCATAACTGTCGAGCAGGTTGATGTAGTCGCGACCTTGCTTGCCCCATGCTGCGAGTAACGGGTGAGCATGTTGGTGCAGGGTGTCTAGATCTAATGCTGTAGGCATTCCAGCTTTGCGGGATTGGCGTTTGTATTGATGACGTAGCAGATCTTTGTCCGCAACGATGTCAGACCAGTGATGACGACAGGGGTTGTGTGCACATAGCAATACTTGGCTGAATCGGGCCAGTCCCGCTAAAGCTTCTAATGCTTGGGCTGGCAGCGAAGAAATGCCAAAAACGATGACACGTGCAGGCAAGCCAAGTGGGGCTTGTTCAAGGCTATTAATTGTTTCAATAAAACGCTGATGAACTCCGGCACGGCTTTGGGCCATGCCCTCTTGGCCTACATCGAGCAGGAGCGCACGCCACAACTCGGCCTGCCAGCAGTTGGCTGCACTCAATGCAGGTGTTTCCCCGCGGGCATTGCGCAATTGATGACGACCAGCCGCCCAATCTTCTAGCCAGTCAGCCCGATAAACTTGGTATTGGTCAAACAAGTCAGCGAGGCGTTCTGACAGTTGATAGCGCTTACGCAAGTCAGTGTCATGGGTAAGGAAACGCTGTAGCGGTTCAAAGTGTGGCTGGTCAATTAGCGCTGGAAGTAAGCGCATGAGCCGCCAAGTAAGCGGGGCTTTATCGAGCAGAGACTTAGCGGGGATGTCTTCTTGGCCCAGAACGAGCCGATAGAGTTGCCACAGAAAACTACCGGGCAGTTGCACGTCTACAGCGGCTGCAATACCGCAACCACCCGAGTCATCATCTTGCGCATCTTCGGCCAAGGCCAGCTTTAACCATTGGGCAATGCCATTGCTCTGAACCAGAGCAATTTCGTTCTCCAGTGGCGCCAAGGGATAGCGACGCATCCAACTCACGACCAAGCTGCGTAATTCATCAAGGCGGTTACCGTGAACCACCATAAAACCCGCATTGAGAGACGTAGCGAACGACATGAGGGCATCCTTAGGAGCAAACAAAAATCCAAAGGAGAACCTTAACATTGCTCGGGGGTATTGGTGCAAAGGGCTCGCATGCATCCGTATCGGTACTGCGTGCGGGTCGGATCAGATGTAGAAGTTCAGACTTGATCTGACAGTTACCGGATTTGCGGTCATGACTGTCAGGTCAAATTCAGTTGATTATCTTGGCCTGCCAGATTTTCTTTCCGTCCTCAAATGTCTCAGCCGGCGTCCGGCCACAACACATTTTTCCCTGATGAGTCCGTTCATCATTGTAGTGG